>JAHEYX010000382.1 GCA_023251415.1 Chitinophagales bacterium | reverse complement strand
AATTCTATTACCAGCATGCTGCTAGTTTGTTTGCTTGCATTTACGGCGTGCAGAAAAGAAATTGATACTACCTATAATTTAAATATTACAAGTACGCACGAAATTGCTGCAAATGCCAATCCTTTAGAAGGGGAATTAAGTAAAAGTATTGCCAATACATCGATTCAAACCATGAGTAAACAGCAAGGCTTTTCAATTGATAAAATCAAAAGTGCACACGTTAAAAGTGCTGAAGTAGTAATTGACGATAATCCTATCGGTCAAGGTTTTGAATCATTTGATTGGTTGGAAGTTTGGATTAAAGATGAAACAACTAACACCTGTACTAAAGTCGCTACTAAAACAAATTCTTGGGCATCCGGAACGAAATCCATTAAGTTGGAGTTAACCAACGAAGAGGTAAGTACGCTTATTCGTAAAGAAAATGTTTATATAATTCTGAAAGGTAAAAGTAATCAAACGATTGCTCAGCCTATTCATGCCAGTATTAAATTGGGTGTTGAATTCGATGCAATACTATTTAATAAATAAAAACAAACTCAAAACACATAAACAAATACAATTACCATGAAAAAATTCTCTTTATTTACAGTATTAGCAGTTTTTGCTTTAGGTTCATCATTGCTTTTCAATTCATGTGAACAAGCCGTTGATACCAATTTCGAAAAAGGATTTTCGAATATTACCTTTGTCGTTCCGGTTTATCCAAACACCATTGACACCACCATTGCAAATTTTGATGTAACTACCAACATCAATGATTTTGCTGCTATATCTGGTTTCACACTAACAGATATTAAATCTTGTAAGATTAAAAGTTGCGATTTATTTATTGATGACACCACTACACAATTTACTCCGGTAACTTTTGATATAGTTGACCACCTATCTGCTACATTAGCAACAGGAGGCGTTGCTAAAGAAATTGCCAGCAAAGATGTAGTTCACAATAGCGCTACTCAAGTTTCTTTAGACATTAAAAAAGACGTTGATGTAACTGAATTTATTAAAGCAGATAACTTTACCTATAAATTAAATGCTAAAACGAATGCCGGTACCGATCACGTGGTTCCAATGCATGCAAATATTACCTTTAGTTTAGTAGCTACAGTTAAATCCAAATAATTTAAACTGACAAAAGCTGTTCAAAAAGGGCTGTTTAGTAATAAACAGCCCTTTTTCATTCTATTAAGGCATTAAAAAATAAAAAAATTCATCTTAAGTAATAAAGTGTTTGTTTATCATTAAAGAAATACTTTATTTTGCGCTTCATTACTAAACTTAAAAAAATATAATCATGTCAGACATTGCATCAAGAGTAAAAAAAATCATCGTTGACAAATTAGGTGTTGAAGAGGCTGAAGTTACACCAGAAGCAAGTTTTACAAATGACCTAGGTGCCGATTCATTGGACACGGTTGAATTAATCATGGAATTCGAAAAAGAATTTAATATTTCAATCCCTGATGAACAAGCTGAAAAAATCACCAGAGTTGGTGAAGCTATATTATACTTGGAAGAACACGTAAAATAATTTTTTATACTGATTTAGACTAATATCATGCAACTCAAACGAGTAGTAGTAACGGGAATTGGAGCCATTACCCCGATTGGTAATACCGCACCGGAATATTGGGCGGCATTATTGAATGGTGTGAGCGGCGCCGATTACATCAAACGTTTCGATGCAAGTAAATTCAAAACGCAATTTGCTTGTGAAGTAAAAGGTTTAGATGTAACCCAATTTCTGGATCGTAAAGAAGCCAGAAAAATTGACCCTTTTGCTCAATTCGCTTTGATTTGTGCTGATCAGGCTATAAAAGACAGTTCAATTAACCCCGATGCAATTAATCGCGATCGCGCAGGTGTAATCTGGGCTTCCGGTATCGGTGGATTACATACTTTCCAAGAAGAAGTTATGGGTTTTGCAAAAGGCGACGGTACTCCGCGCTTTAATCCATTCTTCATTCCTAAAATGATTTTAGATATTGCTGCCGGACACATTAGCATGCGCTATGGATTCCGCGGCGTTAATTATGCAACTGTTAGTGCATGTGCTTCTTCTACACATGCGCTAATTGATGCATTTAATTGGATTCGCTTAGGCAAAAATGATATTATTATTGCCGGAGGAAGTGAATCTGTAATCAATGAAAGTGGTGTTGGTGGCTTTAATGCTATGCACGCCCTCTCTACCCGAAACGATGACCCTAAAACTGCTTCCCGTCCTTTCGATTTAGATCGTGATGGTTTTGTTATGGGAGAAGGCGCCGGTGGAGTTATTCTAGAAGAATTAGAACACGCTAAAGCACGTGGAGCTAAAATTTATGCCGAAATGGTTGGTGGTGGAATGACCGCCGATGCGCACCACATTACTGCTCCTCATCCAGAAGGTTTAGGGGCCTTAAATGTAATGCGTAATGCCATTTCAGATGCCGATCTTAAACCTGAAGATATTGATTATATCAATGTTCATGGTACTTCGACACCATTGGGTGATATCAGTGAAGTAAAAGCAATCCAACAAGTATTTGGCGAACATGCCTATAAAGTGAATATCAGTAGCACCAAGTCAATGACAGGCCACCTTCTAGGTGCTGCAGGGGCTATTGAGGCCATAGCTACTTTATTAGCCGTGCAAAACGACATCTGTCCTCCAACTATTAATCACTTCACAGATGATCCGCAACTGGATAATAAATTGAATCTGACTTTCCACACTGCCCAAAAAAGAACAGTCAATGCTGCGTTAAGCAATACTTTCGGATTCGGTGGCCACAATGCATCGGTCGTATTTAAAAAGTATGTTGCTTAAAATTTCACGCAGTTGATTCTTCGTCGGGCATATAATTTATACCTCTCTCCGGATAGGAAATTTACTCAATCGCTTTGTTTACTTTT
>JAHEYX010000063.1 GCA_023251415.1 Chitinophagales bacterium | reverse complement strand
GTTCCCAATTACTTTCGGTACCGCGATTGATTTTTTCATGCACATAATGAATTGAAGCCATAAAGGAAACACCTATACTACACAATCCTAAAATAATAAGCATGGTAGTATGTACCCCTAAAAAGCCATAAAGTAGCCCTGCAACAGCCGGACCGCCTACACATGCTGTATTCCATATTATGCTGCCAAACATGGCGGATTGCCCATACAGGTTTACCGGAACAATCTTGGCAATAAGCGCACCTTGTGCCGGAGCAAAAAAGCCACGACTGATACCCGTAAGAAAGATAATTCCATAAATGGCATTTACAGCTACTACTTCCCCAAGTTGTGATGAATTGAAAATGACCAAGGTAAGTAAGAATACACTGCACAAATAACCGCAACTGGCTAAAACAACTATTCGCTTGCGATTGTATAAATCGGCAATATTACCTGCAAAAAAAGCAGTAAATAAATAAGGGATAGCTTCGGCTAAACCGGTAAACCCAAGAGCCATTGGGCTTTTGGTGAGGTGATACACATAAATGGCAATCAAAACACTTTGCATTTGTAATCCAAAAATGAAAAGCAAACGCCCTATTTGATAATTCCGATAATTTCGTAAGCGCAGAACTTCAAAAGCCGGATGGGTAAATAATGACATAAAGTGGATTTGGAACTGCAAATATGCATTAAAGGCTTAAATGCCACTGCATTTATTTGATAGAAACTATCGAATTGTGTTTACCGATAAAAATTAACTGCAAACCGAAAAGCTGCTTTATTTATTTTCGAATAATTATCTTCACAACATGAAATTGAGGCGTCACTTTCCTTTTTTGTTAGATGTGTTTAAATTAGCATGTACTGCTTTTGGTGGTCCGCAAGCACATATAACCATGATGCTCAATCAGTTTGCTTATAAAAAGCATTATATTTCAGAGCAAGATTTATTGGAGTTATTTGCGTTTTGCGGGATATTACCCGGACCAACATCAACGCAAACCATTACGGCAATTGGCTTTAAACGCGGACGATTACCATTGGCTATTCTAACCTTAATTGTTTGGATTTTACCGGCTGCCTTGGTTATGACTGCCTTGGTGGTTGCCATGACCTTGTTTGTGCGTACCAATTTATCCTTGGGTTTTTTAAAATTCATTCAACCCATGGCCATTGGGTTTATATCGTTTAGTGCCTGGCGCATGAGTAAATCGGTTATTACTACGGGCAATTCTATCATTATTTTGGCGCTAGCAACACTCACTTCTTTATTTGCACCATCGGTTTGGACGTTCCCTTCCATCATCATAGCCAGTGTAATTATTGCCAATTTCCGTCACGATGATTTGCCACCTTATAAATTTAAATTTAAGCTTAAATGGGGTAATTTAGTGGTGTTTCTAGGAATCTTTGTAGTGATGGCAGTATTAGGTGGTTTATTGCGCCCCTATGGTGATAAAGCCTTTCGACCGTTTGTGTTATTTGAAAATTTCTATCGATTTGGAGCCTTGGTTTTTGTAGGCGGCAATTTATTGATTCCTTTAATGTATCAGCAATTTGTTGTGCATTTGCCCTACATCACAGCACAAGAATTTCTAACCGGTGTAGGCTTCCAACAAGCATTACCCGGTCCGGTATTTTCTATTGCCATTTATACCGGTGGCATGACCATGAAACTTTTAGGTTTAAAATACCAGCTCCTAGGCTGTTTAATTGCAGCTATTGCCATTTTTACGCCAGGTACCTTATTGATGCTTTTTCTGTATCCGTTCTGGGATCATTTACGCAATTATCCGTTTATTAAAAGGGCATTGGCAGGTATAAATGCAGCTTCTATTGGAATGGTTTTAACTACAGCCATCGTTTTGTTTAAAGGCATTGATGCCGGTTACATGAATCTTTCAGTAATATTATTGACCTTCATTTTACTCTCTTTTGAGAAAATTACACCGCCTGTAATTGTAGCCTTAGCCTTATTTGCCGGATGGTTGCTTTAAACAAGCTAACTGTTGCGGATAAAAAAATGCGTTTAAAATGAAAGATTAATTTTACTTTGCAATGCATTTAATTGTTTCTCGTCTATGTTCAAACAACTAGTGACTTACTTAAAATCTGTGAACCGAATTTGGTTATTAAGTCCTTTTGTAGTGCTGTTGCTTGCTGCCGGTACCTCCGAAGTATTGTTTCAACATGCCAAAAACCTGGATTTATTTGCCGAAGTAGTGAAGGAAGTTTCCGATTATTATGTTGATCCGGTTAGTCCAACAAAATTAGTTCGTAAAGGAATAGATGGGATGTGTAAAACCTTAGATCCTTACACAGTGCTCATCGCAGAAAATGACATTACCGATTATCGTATTAAAACAACGGGTAAATATGGAGGCATTGGTGTTGAATTCGGCAAAGTCAATGACAGTATGATCATTATGACGATAATGGAAGATGAAGCTGCCGACAAAGCCGGTATACAAGCCGGAGATGCTATCATTTCTATTAATGCTATTTCAGTAGCCGGAAAAGATGAAGATGAATTGCAAAAATTATTAACCGGATCGCCCGGCACTATTGTTAAAATGGTGGTTCGCCGTCCTGGTACCAATGAAATTATTGCAAAAGATGTTTTACGCGAAGAAGTAAAAGTTAAAAGTGTTCCGTATTACGGAATGCTCAATAAGGAGATTGGTTATATCCTACTAACAACCTTTTCGGATCAATGCAGCAAAGAAGTTTTAGAAGCATTTAGAAATTTAAAAAAGGATCATCCGGAAATGAAAGGGCTTGTGTTCGATCTTCGAAATAATGGTGGTGGGTTTTTAAATGAAGCTATTAATATCGTCAATATTTTTGTTCCTAAAGATGTGGTTATCGTTAACACCAAAGGAAAGCTTGCCGAATCAAAACACGTATATGCAACGTTAAATCCTGTAATTGATGCCAGCATTCCGGTTGTAGTACTTACCAACAGCATGTCGGCCAGTGCAAGTGAAATTGTATCGGGTAGTATGCAAGATTTAGAACGAGCAGTGGTGATTGGACAAAAAACTTATGGAAAAGGTTTGGTTCAAGTTACAAAACCGGTTAGTTACGGCAATCAATTGAAAGTTACTATTGCAAAATATTATACCCCATCGGGTAGATGCATACAGGTGTTGGATTACTCGCATCGCAACAGTGATGGAAGTGTGGGTAAAGTGCCGGATTCATTGAAACATCCATTCAAAACAAAAAATGGAAGAACGGTTTATGATGGTGGAGGGATTGAACCGGATATTGCCGTTGCCCACGAAAAGCAATCACAAATTGAGCAAGTATTGGAACGAAATGATTATTATTTCTTATATGCATTAACGTATAAAAGAAAACATTCGGACTTAAAACCTGACGCAAGGACTTTTGCCTTAACGGATGAAGATTACAATGAATTCGTTCAGTTTTTATCTAATAAAACGTATGACTATACTTCTGAAACCGAACGTCAATTGAACGTATTCATTCAAACTGCAGAAAAAGAAAAAAATAGCGAGAAGTTGAAAGAAGGCATCAAGCAATTAGAAGCACAAATTAAATCCGATAAGGCCAAAGACTTATTCAAGCACAAGTCAGCCATCATGAAGAAACTTAATTTTGAGGTGATTGGCCTGTATTTAAAGCAAAAAGGGCAAACCGAAAATGCTTTCTTGTTTGATACCGATGTGCAAGAAGCCTTGCGTTTATTCAGTACACCTCAACGGTATGAATCGATATTAGCAGGTCCGGTGAAGAAATAGTAATTACTTGCCGATGATTTTTTTACGGTGGTTTTTACCCCAATTTTTAAGGGCAATTAGTACATCATCCAATGTTTTGCCATAAGCTGTAATCTCGTATTCTACTGTAACGGGAAGCGTATCATAAACAGTGCGACTGATTAATTGGTTTAACTCTAATTCACGCAATTCTTTAGCAAGCATACGTGGTGTTATTTTCGGAATATCACGTTCCAATTCTTTGAATCGTTTTTTACCGTTATACAAAGAACCTAATATCGGAAGCTTCCATTTTCCATTAATTACATCTAAGCAATCGCGAATTTCTCTAACAAAATCAGAGCATTCAGCATGGTCGACGGGTTTGTTTTGTTTTGCCATAGGGTAGTATACTAAAGGATACTGGTATATAAAAGTATAGTAGTTACTTTTGTATAGCAAAGCTACTTACTTTTGTTCAAACAAAAAAACAAAAAATATGTCACCTAAAATAAAACGCATGATTGCCTTAACTATCACTTATTTATTAGTGTTTATATTCAGTATGGCCGGTATAACTAAACTTATCGGAATCGAAATGCAAATGAAAAATATACGAAGCTGGGGGTTTCCGGATTGGTATCATTATCCAATTGGCTTGGTTGATGTTGTGCTTGGTATTTTAATAGCTCTTCCCAAAACCAGAAAAAGGAGTTTTTTATTGGTCTATCCATGGACTATCGTAGCTGTATATACACATATTCAAGCCGTACCTGCTCAAACCAATATGATAGGAACTCCGATTGCATTTGCGGTGTTGGCAACTGTTGCTTTTTTATTAACAGAAAAAAAGTAGATGTTTAAACATTAGTTTAAAAAAATGATGTATATTTGTATCCTAAAACAATCAAAAACAATTAAAAACAATATAAAAAACATGAAAAAAACATTCATTATCGGCGGAGCGCTTATGTTAAGTGCTGCTTTATTTTCATTCACTGCAATACAAACCAGTTGGAATTTGGATGCAGCTCATTCTAACTTACGTTTTGTTACTACACACATGGGGGTAACAGAAGTAGAAGGTTGCTTTACTAAATTTGATGCAAAAGTAATTTCTAGTTCTGAAAATTTAAGCGATGCCGTTATCACTATGCATGGCGATGCTGCTTCAATCAATACGTTTAATGACTATCGTGATAAAGATTTGAAATCAGAAGCATTTTTTAATGTCGAAAAATACCCTTCATTTGAATTTAAGAGCACCGGAGTAAGCAAAGCTGATGAAAATAACTATAAAATTTCAGGTGATTTAACCATGCATGGTGTTACTAAATCGGTGGTGTTACTGGGTCAAGCGCGTTATGGCAAAAATTTAATGTCTCAAAAAGAAATCGTTGGTTTAAAAATTACCGGTACGATTAAACGTTCTGATTTCGGTATTGGTGATAAATTACCAACTGCAGTGGTTGCTGATGAAATCAACATCGTAGCGAATGGTGAATACGTAAAACAAACTGATGCTGACAAAAAGTAATCATTTTAGCCTGTTTAGAATCAAGTTATTTTAAAATTTCTTCGAAAAACTGAAATAACTTGCTATATTTGCAACAGATTTATGAAAAACGAATAAGAAGGGGACCTACAGTCCCCTTTTTTAATACGCCTTATTGAACAATGTCTATACAACCGATACATCAAGAAGCCTTGCAACAATTTATCGACGAAGCAATTCGCGATACCGATTTGTTTTTGATTGATTTAAAGATACTTCCATATGCTAAAATTGAAGTGTTTTTAGACGGAGATGACGGTGTAACCATTCAAAAATGTGCTCAAGTAGCACGTTATATCAATAAAAACTTAGAAGAGAAATTCGGCGAAGATTTTATTTACGAATTGGAAGTATCATCGGCCGGTTTAGAACATCCGCTGAAACTAGTTCGTCAGTACCTCAAAAATATTGGTCGTAAATTAGAAATCACGCTTAGCGACGATTCAACTTTAGAAGGTAAATTGGAGGCTGCAAATGAAACTGAATTTACGTTAACGTACAGTCTGCCTAAAGCAAAACATAAAAAAGAAACCAAGACTATCCCTTACACGGCTGTTAAAACAGCTTTTGTTGGAGTTAGTTTTTAATAGTTAAACACACAACGAAAAATAAATTCTTAAACATTAAAAATCAACTGAGCTATGAACAGCGTAAACCTCATAGAATCCTTTTCGGAATTTAAAGAATTCAAAAATATTGACCGTCCTACACTGATGCGTGTATTGGAAGATGTTTTTAAAACTTTATGCCGTAAACGTTTCGGAACCGATGAAAATATCGACGTAATCGTGAATACCGAAAAAGGTGATCTCGAGATTTGGCGTAGACGTATGATCGTTGAAGATGGTCAAATTGAAGACCCTAACACGCAAATCGAATTAAGCGAAGCCATTACTATTGAACCGGATTTCCAAGTTGGTGACGAAACCTATGAAGAGGTGAAAATGGAAGATTTTGGTCGCAGAGCCGTTTTAACTGCCCGTCAAACTTTGGTTTCACGTGTTGGTGAATTGGAAAAAGATGAAATTTATAAGAAATATAAAGATCGTGTAGGCGAAATCATCAGTGCAGAAGTTTATCAAGTATGGAAACGTGAAATATTGTGCTTGGATGACGACGGCAACGAATTGGTTTTACCTAAAAATGAACAAATTGCTGCCGATACATACAAGAAAGGCGATAGCTTACGTGCAGTAGTTAAAAAAGTAGACTTACGTAACAATAGCCCGCTGATTATCCTATCTCGTACAGAACCTAGTTTCTTAGCCAAATTATTGGAATTGGAGGTGCCGGAAATTTTTGATGGCATCATTACCATTAAGAAAATCGTTCGTGAACCGGGTGAACGTGCTAAAGTAGCCGTTGAATCGTTTGATGATCGTATTGATCCGGTTGGAGCTTGTGTTGGTATGAAAGGAAGTCGTATTCACGGTATTGTACGTGAATTGCGCAATGAAAACATTGATGTTATTAACTGGTCAACCAATGTGCAGTTATTGATTCAACGTTCATTAACCCCGGCAAAAATTACGTCTATCGTTTTAAATGACGAACGTAAACATGCTAAAGTGTTCTTGAAACCGGAAGAAGTTTCTAAAGCCATTGGAAGAGGCGGTGCAAATATTAAATTAGCCAGCCGCATGGCCGGTTATGAAATTGATGTATTCCGCGACATGGATGAAATAGAAGGTGATGAATTCGATATCGAATTACAAGAATTCTCAGATGAAATCGATCAGTGGATTATCGATGCCTTAAAAGGTATCGGTTGTGATACAGCTAAAGATGTATTGTCGCTGAAAGAAGAAGAATTGGCTCGTCGCGCTGATTTGGAAGAGGAAACGATTAAAGAAGTAGTACGAATTATTCGTAATGAATTTGATACTAATTAAAGTAAGAATTTACTAACTTTATCTTTGATTTCGAAGCATCAATTTGACTGAAAGTGATAAGGGAAGTTAACAACTAAAATAAATAACAGGATGATTTTCTAGAAGGAAACATCTTTAATAACCAATAACGAATGTCTGATCAACCGGCAAAAGTTTATCGTCTGGCAGCTGTCGCGAAAGAGTTGAACGTAGGTCGTGAACACCTTATAGAAACCCTTACAACTAAGGGCTTTAAGGTGGATAACAACCCTAACGGAAAGCTTTCCGAAGAAATGTATATGGTATTGTTGAAAGAATACAATGCAGATGCTGCAGCCAAACTTGAAGCAACTTCCATTAAATTGGATAAACCACATCCAAGTTTAATTGAAACTAAAAAAGAAGAAACATTCATTTCCCATCGTAAAAAGGAAGATGAAATTCCGGATATTGTAATCAAAGGCACAATTGCTCATTTAAATCCTCCGCCTGCCCCTAAAGCAGAGCCGAAGAAAAAAGAAACTCCAGCCCCTGCTGTTGTTCCTCAACCTGAACCCGAACCGGTTAAAGCTCCTGCTCCTGAAAAAGTAGTGGAGAAAATTGAGCGCAAACGCGTTACCATTGAAGGGCCTAAAGTGGTTGGTAAATTGGAAAACTTAGATGAAATTCCATCTGATACCAAGCCAACAGAAGACAAGAAAAAAGCAGTTAAGAAGAAAAAGAAAGAGGATGCAGAAGTTGCACCGGAATTGAATTTCGAAGCTCCGGCAGTAGTTGAAAAAGCAGCTGAACCGGTAACACCGCCTACTCCGAAAGCGCCACCTGCTCCTATGGTGCCTGAAAAAATTATTCCTACCATTCAGGAAGTGCAGTTTCATCAGCCTACCAACACCACTCCTGAACCGGAAAAAATTGAAACGCGTTTAGTGGAATTAACCGGACCGAAAGTGGTGAACAAAATCGATTTGTCGAAATTCGATGAACCGAAACCTGCTGAAAAAACGGAAGCTGAAAAGCAAAGTGAACAAGATAAAAAGAAACGGAAACGCATCCAGATTAAACAACCTGAACGCTTTAAACCGACTTACGAAAATCAATCCGGAGGCGGCGCACCAAGTGGTCCTCGTCCAGGCGCTAAAACTGTTATTTTGAATAATAATGCCGGCGGCGGTAAACGCAGAAATGATGCGGTTGTGCCATCGGAACAAGAAATTCAAGATAAAATTAAAAAGACTTTAGCCGAATTAAGTGGCGGTTCTCAAAAGAGCAGCAAATCAAAATACAGAAGAGAAAAACGTGCAGCCCATGCTGAAGAAGCCATGGAAGCTAAAGAATCAGGCGATAATTCTGTATTGCAAGTTACCGAATTCATTTCTGTAAGTGAATTGGCAACTTTGATGAATAAATCAGCTACCGATATCATCATGGCCTGTATGAGCCTTGGTATTATTGTTTCCATCAATCAACGTTTAGATGCGGAGTTGATAGAAGTGGTGGCTAGTGAATTTGGATTCAAAGCGCAATTTATCAGTGCTGAAGAAGAATACGGTTTTGATGACGAAGCCGATAGTCCTGAAGATTTGAAACCGCGTCCACCAATTGTTACCATCATGGGTCACGTAGATCATGGTAAAACTTCATTGCTGGATTATATTCGTAACGCCAACGTAGTAGCCGGTGAAGCAGGTGGTATCACCCAACACATCGGTGCGTATGAAGTTACTTTGCCGAATGGTAAAGAAATTACCTTCTTGGATACTCCGGGTCACGAAGCATTTACTGCAATGCGTGCACGTGGTGCTAAAATTACCGACGTTGCTGTAATTGTGGTTTCTGCCGATGATTCAGTGATGCCGCAAACCAAAGAAGCGATCAGTCACGCTCAGGCAGCGAATGTTCCGATTATTTTTGCCATCAATAAAATCGATAAAGACGGTGCTAATCCGGAACGTATCAAAGAACAATTAGCCGGCATGAACTTATTAGTAGAAGATTGGGGTGGTAAAATACAATCACAAGAAATTTCTGCTAAAAAAGGACTTAACATCGATAAGTTATTAGAAAAGATATTACTCGAAGCTGAATTGTTAGAGCTGAAAGCCAATCCTAAAAAACCGGCTATTGGTTCTGTAATTGAAGCAACGTTAGATAAAGGACGTGGATTTGTGTCTACTGTTTTAGTTCAAGAAGGAGAATTGCGTGTGGGCGATATGATTGTTGCCGGAGCTCAATACGGTCGTGTTAAAGCAATGTCGGATGAACGTGGTAAACGTATCGAAGTTGCGGGTCCTTCTACACCAGTGCAATTACTGGGTTTAGATGGTGCTCCACAAGCCGGGGAGAAATTCAAAGCATTCGAAGATGAACAAGAAGCAAAAGAGTTAGCCTTGAAACGTCAACAGATTATTCGTGAACAAGGTTATCGTACCAAGAAGCACATTACTTTGGATGAGATTGGTCGTCGTTTGGCCTTGGGTAACTTCAAACAATTAAACATCTTGGTTAAAGCCGATGTGGATGGTTCTGTAGAAGCCTTAAGTGATTCATTGATTAAATTAAGCAATGCCGAAATTCAAGTGAATGTTGTATTAAAAGCTGTAGGTCAAATTTCGGAAAGCGATGTATTATTGGCTTCAGCTTCTGATGCGATTATTATCGGTTTCAACGTTCGTCCAAGCTTGCAAGCACGTAAATTGGCAGAACAAGAAAATATTGAAATCAAGTTGTACAGTGTAATTTATCAAGCTATTGAAGAATTGCAATCTGCTATTGAAGGTATGATGATGCCAACTATGGAAGAAAAAATTACTTCGAATGTAGAAATACGTGAGGTGTTTAAAATTACCAATGTGGGTACTGTTGCCGGTTGTTATGTAATGGATGGTAAAATTACACGTAATACGGCTATACGAATTATCCGTGATGGTATTGTGGTTTACAGTGGTGAATTGGCTTCCTTGAAACGTTTCAAAGATGATGCGAAGGAAGTGCAAGCAGGTATGGAATGCGGATTGAATATTCGTAATTTCAACGATATTAAAGTCGGCGATATCATCGAAGGCTATGAACAAGTTGAAGTAAAGAAAAAAATCTAAACAGTAATTAATTAACCGAAAACCCGGCACCTATTCAAGTGGATGTCGGGTTTTTTATTCTAGCAAATATGGTTCAACGTATCATTTGGGGAAGTGTTTTTGGTGTGGTGCTAATCGGCACTTTATTGTTTGGTAAGGTGTTAGGTTTTACTATATTAATAACTGCTATTGCCTTTTTGTGTTTAACAGAGTTCGTTACACTGATGGGCATAATTGTACCGGAATTTAAAGTACATCAATCTTTTTATGCTTCATATGGAGTGGTGAGCTTAAGCGCTATGGTACTGCTATGGGGCTTAACCGCAGCCGGATTGGTTTTTGAGAAATTCTTTTGGGGCAGTGTCGTATTTATCTACAGTGCATTTTTTTATGAGCTCTTGTTTAATAAAAAAGAGCGTTCGTTTATTCATATAGCCTTATTTGCTTTAGCAGCGTTGTACATTGTATTGCCCTTGTTGTTTGTCTTTAACATTGCTATTTCCCATCATGTTTATTCACCACATAAAATTTTGGGAATTTTTATTCTAATATGGACTTGTGATACGATGCAATATTTTAGCGGGAAATTACTTGGAAGAACTAAATTATACGAAGCTGTATCTCCGAATAAAACCATGGAAGGCGCATTTGGTGGTGTTGTATTTACATTGGTTGCCGGTTATATTTTAGCTCAAGTTTGGCCTGATTTTACTCTACAGCAATGGTTGGTTATTGCCGGTATAACTGCTGTTATGGGTATAGCTGGCGACTTAGTTGAATCTGTTTTAAAACGGCAAGCCGCAGTTAAAGACAGTGGTCAGTTTTTACCGGGTCATGGTGGAGCATTAGATCGATTTGACTCTTTTATTTTTGTGATTCCTTTTATAGCTTTGTATTTGTTAGTATTTTGCTAACGAATTTATAAAGCGAATGAATGGTGTGGACTAGAATTGCGAGAAGCTTATTACAATTATTTTATCCTGAACTTTGTAACCTTTGCGGGCGACGATTATTAACGTTTGAGAAAACGTTTTGCAGCCATTGTGAACAATCGTTTGCCATTACTCCGTTTCATACTTTACCTGAAAATTTTATTACGAAACGCTTTTATGGCAGGTTACCGCTAATCAGCGGTACAGCTATGTTTTTGTTTGCCAAAAAAGGAAAAGTGCAACACATGATTCACCAATTAAAATACAAGCAGAAAAAGGAAATTGGTGTGTATTTGGGACAGCTTTATGGCAAGTATTTA
>JAHEYX010000062.1 GCA_023251415.1 Chitinophagales bacterium | reverse complement strand
GACGTGGATTTTTAACCTCCACCAGAGCCGGTGGAAAAGGTGGCGATGATATTTATCGCTTCGAATTGCGTCAGGAAGTTTCTTATAAATTAGAAGGTATTGCTACCGAAACAGAAAGCAATACAATTTTGCCGAATGCCATCGTTCAGTTGTATGAAATGGAACACAATATTCCGTTTTTAACAGCTACAGATACTACCGATAAGGATGGTAAATACAGTTTTAATATCCAAAAGGAAAAAGATTTTAAAGTAAGCGTTTCAGCCAAAGATCACTTTGCTAAATCAGAATTAGCAACTTCTAAAAACTTGCCTCCTGCCGAAGAAACGGTGGTTACCTTGAAACGTGACGTGAGCTTAGTGAAGTTTATTAAAAACAAACAAATCACTGTTCCGAATATCTTCTACGATTTAGATAAAGCTGATGTACGCCCCGATGCAGCAGCAATTCTGGATTCTTTAGTATTACCGATCATGTTAGAAAATCCGGAATTAAAATTTGAGTTGGGTTCACATACCGATGCGCAAGGTAGCGACGAACATAACCAGGCTTTAAGCCAAGCCCGTGCCGATAAAGTGGTAGAATACTTAATTAACAAAGGCATTGCTGCCGATCGTTTAATTGCAAAAGGGTATGGCGAAACACAAATTATCAATCGCTGTTTAGAAGGCGTTAAATGCTCCGACGAAGAACACCAGCAAAACAGAAGAACTACTTTTAGAGTGGTTGAAAGTGGACAATAAATTGAAATTTAATAAATACAGTCTGTAAAGAAATTCGATGCTCAGCGTTCAAAAATGTTTGAATTTAAACGTTCCATTTTCCTTCGAAAGTAAGCACAGATTGATTTAGAGTAAGGTATAATATTCGTTGAATGCGGTTTCCACAAAGCTTATTTAAAGATAACAATTTATTTAAGTGACTTCGAGAGCTTCCGCCACCTATTGGCATTGAGCAAATTGTATTACCCACCAAAATGGATGAAGTATTCCGAAGAACCCAGCACTTGTATTTGTATTCCGCCGCCCCCAGCACCTAGCACCTGTATTCGTTACAGTGGCTTCGAGAGCCTCAGTCCCCGATTGGCAACTTTCATGCTCTTTCTTTGTATTCAATTATTCATTATTAATTAAAATTAGATACTGTGTCCAAGCTTATCTCTTTTCGTTTGCAAATAATGGGCATTGTGCTTGTTGGAGGCCATCGAAATCGGAACATTCTCAACGATTTCCAAACCATAACCAATCAAGCCCGCACGTTTACGTGGATTGTTGGTTAATAATTTGATTTTCGCAACCCCTAACTGACGTAAGATTTGAGCTCCTACACCATAATCACGTTCATCGCTTTTAAAGCCTAATTCTAAATTCGCTTCAACCGTATCCAAACCTTGTTCTTGCAGTTTATAGGCTTTAAGTTTGTTTAATAATCCAATGCCTCTGCCTTCTTGATTCATATACAAAACCACCCCTTTACCGGCGGCATTTACCACTTGCATGGCATGATGCAGTTGTTCACCACAATCGCAACGCATAGAGCCGAGTATATCTCCCGTAACACATGAACTGTGTACACGCACCAATACAGCTTCATCCGTTGTCCAATCGCCTTTTTTAAGCGCTAAGTGGGTTTCGTTGGTGTTCTTTTGACGGAAGGCAATCAATTCGAAATCGCCCCATTGTGTTGGCATATTGATGCGTACTTCTTCTGTAACTAAACTTTCCTTTTCTAATCGATACGAGATTAAATCTTCAATTGAAATTACTTTTAAATCATGTTGTTTTGCGATTTCCAATAACTGTGGCAAACGAGCCATACTACCGTCTTCGTTCATAATTTCTACGATTACTCCGGCAGGTTCAAAACCGGCTAATACCGATAAGTCTATCGCTGCTTCGGTATGTCCAATTCTACGCAAAACGCCACCTTTATGCGCACGTAACGGGAAGATATGGCCCGGGCGACCAAATTCTTCTGGAGCAATGTTTTCATCAATCATTGCCATCACTGTTTTGCTGCGGTCATGAGCAGAAATACCAGTGGTACAGCCGTGTCCCAATAAATCTATCGAAACCGTAAATGGAGTAGCGTGTGAACTGGTGTTTTCAACCACCATCATTTCCAATTTCAAACGTTGGTAAATGTCTTCACTGATTGGTGCGCAAATTAATCCGCGCCCGTATTTACTCATAAAATTAATCACCTCCGGAGTTGCCATTCTGGCCGGAACAAAGAAATCTCCTTCATTCTCACGGTCTTCATCGTCTACCACAATGACCAATTTCCCTAATTTAATGTCTGCTAATGCTTCTTCAATCGTATTTAACATAGTTACTTGTTTTTGAGTGTATTATCGGCAATTTTACGTTCTGTAGGTTGCCAAACATTCGATTTTATTCCTTTTATAAAGTAAATAAACCCTAAAATCAGCGCAAAGTTCATAAAATAAAAATAAGTTATCAAACGCAGGGGTTTAATATGGATATTGAACAGTACCAACACCAAATCCAAAAAGAATAATCCAACGATAACGAATTTGTATACAAAAATAGCTTCGTAAAAGCTGTTATGTCCGGCTAGTATGGCAATCGAAACTAAACCGCATATGGCTAAAAAAGGAGTAATCCAACGCAAAACTTTGTGTGAAATAAACGCGAACCCAACAGGATGGAAAGGCTTAAGTAACCAATTTTTAAAAACACTCAGGTTTTGAAAGTTTCCGGCACCAATGCGACTTTTACGTCTAAACTCTTCCCACATGTTTCCGGGCACATCTTCAAAGCAACGGGCTTGCAAATCGTAGATACAGGCATACCCTTGATTATGCACTTGCATACACAAGTAAAAATCATCCACAATAAAATGAGCAGGTAAAGGAATGTACAATGCAGCACGCATACTAAAACAAGCCCCAAAAGGTCCCATTAAAGCGCCATTTAATAATCCTTCGCGGTATTTCATTTGATTTTCGCGACTAATGTACAATTGCTCCAACTCCGCAATGGTAGTTTGGTTGGGCAGTTTGTTAATGACATTGGCACCAACCATCCCGATTTTCGGATCTTTATAATGAGACACTAATTGTGTAATCAAATCGGCATCAAATAAGACATTGGCATCGGTAATGATAAATAATTGCTCCTCTCCCAATTCTTTCCGGGTTTGCGCTGCTAATTGATTAATGATATTGGGTTTACCACTTCGGCCACCAAAGTTGACTAAAGTAAAATGCGGAAAACGATCTTGATAAGCAGCCGCAAGCCGGGCTGATTCATCAGTCGAATTATCGTTGCCGATGTAAATATGCAATTTGTCTTTGGGATAATTGCTTGCTTCCAGCGAATTCAATTTGGCTTCTATTACTTGTGCTTCATTGTACATAGCCATTAGCAAACTGAGTACAGGTAATTCGTCACCTTGTTGGTAAACAAAAGGATGAGTTTGCTTATGGCGTGTTAGAAAACGCAATAACCAGGGGTATACAAAATAGGTATAAGTAACGGCACCAACAGAAAACCAAAAAAGTACTTGAACAAACAACATAGCTCGGATGGAGTTGCAACAAAGGTAATAAATTAATGGGTTTTGTTTGCTTTGCTTAGGTGCTAAAAATGACAGGAAATTACTTCCTGTTGCTTAGTGCAAACCTCAGTAAAATACCAATCCCTTGAACTAATTCAAGTGCAGTAATGCGGTTAAAGGGCATAAGAATCGCAATGGGCTTCATTTGTGTTTCATTAACGAAAGTTTAATTTTGCATTTCAATTATTTATTGCACCTTTGTGCCGTGCTAAGTCTGTGGCCATCGCAGACACGTCAATAGAAAATTTATCTCAAACGCATACGCACCTTTGTCCTGATTATCGCTTTAGCTTTCTAAGCAAAAAGGTAGTAGCTTCGCCGGAACCCTGAAATTTTAGTAATCGAATAGTAACGAAGCACTGTTCAGCAAATCATTTAACTACATTGAAAAAAAGTAGAACTCCCAAAAACAAAAAAGCCCGTACTAGAGGTTCGCGAAGTAGCAAGCCCACTCAAAAACACATAAACACCGAAATGATCGCCATAGAAGGACGAATTGAATTAACCAAAGCCGGTTACGGTTTTGTAATCAGTCCGCTGCGCCCCGACCGTGATATCATGGTTCGCTATAACCAATTGAATACGGCCATGAATAATGATGTCGTATTGGTTCAATTAACACACGCTTCCAAGTCGCGTGATGAAGGTAAAGTAATTAAGGTGTTGAAACGAAATACCAATACATTCATTGGTACTATACATGTGAAAAAAGAATTTGCTTTTGTATTGCCCGATAAGAAGTACAATATGCAAACCGATATATTTATTCCGCTCAAAGCCATTGCCGGTGCTAAGGATGGCGATCGTGTAATTAGCGAAATAACCGATTACAACGAAAAAGGCAAAAACCCGGTTGGTAAAGTAATCGATATACTTACCGATGCTTCGTTGAATCAAGTGATGTGGAAGACTATATTATTGGATCATGGTTTTTCATTAGACTTTCCGCCTGAAGTGTTGGAAGAAGTGAAACATATTAAAGAAGGCATTACCGACGAAGAACTTGCAAAACGTAAAGATTATCGCGGAATAACCACTTTTACCATTGATCCTGCTGATGCCAAAGATTTTGATGATGCTATTTCGTACCGTAAGCTGGATAATGGTAATTATGAAATCGGAGTTCACATTGCCGATGTATCGCATTTTGTGAAACCGGGCACCCAACTCGATAAATTTGCTGCCGATAGAGCTACCAGTGTTTATTTGGTAGATGGCACCTTGCCGATGTTGCCGGAGAAGATTTCGAATGAACTGTGTTCGCTACGTCCCAATGAAGATAAATATTGCTTTGCGGCTATTTTTGAAATGGACGAAAAAGCAACTATTAAAAAAGAATGGTTCGGACGCACCATCATTCATTCTATCAAACGCTTTACTTACGAAGAAGCACAAGTAGTATTAGAAACCGGTGTTGGCCCTTTAGCCGATGAATTAAAAATCATCAATAAATTAGCCTATGCCTTGCGTGCCGAAAAGTTTAAAAAAGGAGCCATTAATTTTGATACGGTTGAAACACGCTTTCAATTAGATGAAAATGGTAAACCCGTTGCAATTATTTTAAAAGAACGTAAGGATGCGCATTTATTGATTGAAGATTTTATGTTGCTGGCCAATAAGCAAGTGGCAACTTTTGCCGGTGCTAAAGTGTATCGTGGCCGTGCAGTGCCATTGCCCTATCGTGTACACGATTCTCCGGATTTGGAAAAGTTGAAAAACTTTAATCAATTTGCTAAACAATTCGGATATAAATTAAACCTTACTTCTCCAACACGCATCGCTCAATCGTTTAATGAAATGATTGAACAATTAAAAGGCAAACCTGAGGAAGGGATGTTGGTTTCCTTAGGTATACGTTGTATGGCTAAAGCTATTTACACTACCAAAAACATTGGTCACTACGGATTGGCATTTCCTTATTATTGTCACTTTACTTCACCCATTCGTCGTTATCCGGATGTATTAACACATCGTATTTTACAACAGTTATTAGACAATAACGCCGACTTACCCAAAGAAGCTGATATCGAAGTATTGTGTAAACATTCTTCCGATCGCGAAAAGCAGGCTGCCGATTCAGAACGCGATAGCATCAAGTTTATGCAAACACTTTATTTAAAAGATCAAGTGGGTAAAGTATTCGATGGTGTGATAAGTGGCGTTACTTCATTCGGGATTTTTGTTGAATTGATTGCTAACAAATGCGAAGGCATGGTTTCCTTACGCAACATGAACGAAACCTTCGAACACAACGAGCAAGCATATACGTTGACCGGCCGTCGTTCAGGCAAGACCTATACCATTGGTGATTGCGTTAAAGTATTGGTAGCGCAAGTAACACCGGATAAACGTGAAGTTGATTTAGAAATCGTAGAGAATTGATAATTGATAATGGAGAATTGAGAATGGAGAAATTAAAATTAATAATGGAAGAGGCTAATCGGTCGAAATCCGTCTTCGAATTTGTGATTAAACAAAAATAGAACGAAAGGCTAGTTTAGGCTGATGAATTAAGAATGGAGAATCGCGCCGTGGTTTGTGTCTTCACAAACCACTTAAACAACGCAGCATTTTATATTTATCATGCAGCAAGTCCAATTACTTCTTCCTTAGTTTGTTTTCTTTTTTATTGTCTTCAGAATAGAAACCAATAACCTAATCAATTCATCAATAAGCGAATTATAGGACTTAACTATTTTGTCGCTCAAATAACCGCCATAATGTATCAAATCCAACCAATAGGCCGTCTCTGTGGCTTCTTTTAAAGCAACGGCTAACTTATGTATAAAATCAGCCCTGCTTTCAGCATGTTCCGACTCACGAATCAGAGCTCCTATTGCAGTTCCGGAGCGTAATAACTGTTTCGAAAGAATGTACTCTTTTTTTGAATTAGTAAGGAACTGATAAAGCTTAACTATTTTAACTGCAAACTCAAAACTCTTAGTTTTAACTATGTTTTCTTTCATAACCAATTTCTTTTTTTTCTTGTTATTTTAAAATTGTAACTTCTATTTCATTCTATGTATTAAATTTCTAATTCTGTTTTATTAGTTGAATTTTGTATTACATTTCTGTATCTGTATTATGTGTTCGAACCCTTCATTTTAATTTTGTATTTGCATTCTTCTGTAAAGGACAATCCTATCGCCTTCGCATTAGTATATTAAATTCACAGCCGCAGATTTCGGTCTATCGGCCTCAACCTTTCTCAATTCTCAATTTTCCTTTCTCAATTATTCATTTGTGTTTTTATTCTCAATTCTCCATTCTCAATTATTCATTTGTATTTTCCTCATTCCTATCATGCATTGTTCGCATTTCAATTGATCACAGTATTCGTGTTTCAATTCCAATAAGGCTTGACTTTGCATCGCGTTTTTCGCTTTAATACCAAGTGATTCCCATTGTCTAATAATCTTATTGTCTTCGGCTACGGTAGATTCTAAATGATACAAAGCTTTGTTGCGGAACTTATCTTCATCAACATACAAACTGTAGGCAAACAACACCGGAATTACGGTATTAATAATTATCAGTTCTTGTGTACTGCCGCTCACATGTTTTTCACGTTTGATTGATAATTTATTGCAATGATAATGTTGCTTCCAATAATCACTCACTTCTGCTTCAAACAATTGTTTAAGCTGCTGAATGCTTGTAGCACTGCATACTTTAGAAAACAACTGACTCTGATTTTCAATAATGGCTGCTAGTTGCGCAATTTTAATGGTCGGAAAATTGGCCGGTCGCATACGAGCAAATTTCCATTGTGTAGCGGTTAATGGTTCTAATTGGTATTTGTGTTGCAAAAATTGATATTCGCGTTGCAATTGTATAACGTAAGTGTCTTCAACTATGCTTTGTAATAAGCCTGCAGTGCCCAATAACAGTGCTTCTAATTGCAATCGCGAGCGGCGGTGCCGACTTAATAATTTCAGCGGTACACGTTTGGTTAATTCGTAAAAGGTATCGCCATTGACTTTCATGCCTAAACTGCGCCCTAAAAGTTGGTAAAAGGTTTCTTCCCAATCGCTATTGTTTTGTAACAACGCATGCGCAATAAAAGTTGTTTTTCGCTCCAAACGATTTCCGGCCAAACGTGCAAATAAATGCTCTAGCGCAAAATCCTCCAATACCGGCAATTGATTGGCACAAGGAATCCAGGTTCGGCTTACCAACAAAGCTTCGTAATTGCGGATGTAGTGTAAGGGTATTAATCCTTTTAATGCCAAAGTGGGAAATGGAAGTCGCTTTGGTGGTAAATCATCTGTGTATACCACATGCAAAATTACATTGGCATAGGCGGCATCTCTTTCATGACCGTGTTTCAAGTAATCACTACCATTGATGTGTATTTCTACTTGTCCAATCCACAAGGTATCGCCAATGCGAATTTTAGCATTCGAAAAATCAGGTCCCGAATCATTATTAGCGGTTCCCGGAGCTACAATTTGAATTGTTTGTAAATCACTGCTGAGTAATTGTTTCTTCTCAAACAATTGGTGTTTCCATATAAAATGGAGAAATTTTTCATTCATCACTTTTGCCTTTTTAATCCTGTTCCTCCTTGCGGAAGTCGTCACGTAATCATTTGCACCTGGCAAATCTCCAAACCTTAATTCTATGGTTTGGCTCTCGTCATGACACAAATATAAAACAGCAATTTTAGTTTTGCAACACCATTCCTCGCATACTAAAACTGTAAATTTTAGGTTAATGTACTTGCGTACTGTCAGTTTTCGGTTAATTTTACTTGTCGATACCAAGAACCCTATTGAATTATGAAAAAGATACTGCTCTTCATCCTTTTACTAAGCGGCGCTGTTGCTAGTAAAGCCAGCACGATATTGATTCCTATGGATGAAAATCAAAAAGAACATCTAAAGGCTTATGGAATTTGCTTTTGGGTGTTGAAGAATGGGGGAGAAGCCGATTGGTTGCTGAATTACCGTGGTGGAAGTTTCGCTTTCGAACAATCCGGCGCCATTGAAAAGGAATGTGTGGTGCGTGGTGTTAGTTATGAAATTGTTCCTGCTGCCCAATACACTGCTATCTTAAATCAAATTGCCGATCCCCAAGTGAATATGGATTTGGTGAAATTGCAGAAGGCGCCTCGTATGGCTGTTTATTCGCCCAAAAATAAACTGCCTTGGGATGATGCAGTTACATTGGCATTGAGTTATGCTGAAATACCTTATGATGTTATCTATGACGATGAAATTTTAGACGAAACTACTTTACCCAAATACGATTGGTTACACATGCACCACGAAGATTTTACCGGTCAATATGGAAAATTCTACGCACAATACCATAACCAAGAATGGTATCAAGAAGACCAACGTATTAATGAAGAATGTGCCCGTCGTCATGGATTTACTAAAGTATCCCAATTGAAATTAGCCGTTGCCAAACGCATTCGTGATTTTGTGGCCGGAGGCGGATTTTTATTTGCTATGTGCAGTGCCACCGATTCGTACGATATCGCATTGGCTGCCGAAGGAACCGACATTTGCGAAAGTATGTTTGACGGTGATGGAACTACACCGGGTTGCCAGAATAGATTGAATTTCGACAATTGCTTTGCGTTTGAAAATTTTCATTTGGTTATGAATCCATATGAATATGAATACAGCGATATTGATGCTTCTCCGCCGAATAGACAAGTACCAATGGACTTGGATTATTTTACTTTATTCGACTTTTCAGCTAAATGGGATCCGGTTCCAACCATGTTATGTCAAGATCATACCCGCACTGTAAAAGGGTTTATGGGACAAACCACTGCTTTTAAATTGCAGTTTATAAAAAAGAATGTTTTGGTTTTAGGTCAAAACAAACCGGCCAATGAAGCCCGTTATATTCATGGCGAATTTGGTAAAGGCACTTGGACCTGGTACGGAGGACATGATCCGGAAGATTACCAGCACATGGTTGGCGACCCTAAAACTGATTTATCGTTACACCCTAATTCACCGGGTTATCGCTTGATATTGAATAACGTATTATTTCCGGCAGCTAAAAAGAAAAAACAAAAAACATAAGTGGCTTGACTTGGCTTTTAGAATTACTTTTTTATATTTGAAAGAGTAATACCTATAGTTTATGTTCAAATTGGCTCTACTTACTGCTTTCCTAGTAGTATTTCCCTTTCATGCTACAATAATAGCACAACCTGCAAAAAAATGCAGCAACAGCTAATTCTACAGCCATATTTACTTTAGCCAATTATAGGGAGTTTAAAGCCGTTATTTTAGATTCAATAAAAGGGGAATACCGTGTTAAAATAGGATCAACTGTAATGTTTGTTCCAATCAGCTCCATTCGTTCTATTCGCAGTGAAGGCAAAACAATACATTTTAACGAAACAAAAAATACCTATACTAAAAGATTTGATGTAGGTGTTAAGCGCAATCTGCTTTATGAATGCAGTTATACCGGTTCTCCGGTGCAGTTTAACCCTATCGAAAAGCACTATGAAAGTTTAAGTGCTTTAAATTTATTTATGGGACTTAATATAGGCAATTTGATTACTATCGGTTGCACTCCAACTATCATCTCTGCGTTAAACAGCTCGTTTATTATGCCTTTTGAATTTCGAATATCCCCTCATCATAATCATGTATTACCATTAATTGCCGGATTCAGTTATTTTAACGACAAATTTTTCAGATTAAAGGATGATGGAAGTATTTTAACCGGGTATTTCGGAGCACGTATTTTTGAACGTAAGTATCATTCAGTTAATGTAATGCTTGGAATGTCGCAAGTACATATCTACAGAAGTTATTCTAGACTTTATGGTTCAATACGATTTGGGGTGACTATTTAAAAACAATACTTTTTCAAGTAGAAATGTGTTTTGAATTTTAGGTTAACCCCCATCCCTTACTTCATTATAATTCCGTTCAATTCTTTACCATTAAATTTCTGTTCATCAATACCTTGATACGATTTAATAATGGTACCGTTCTTTAAGTAGAATACAGCAGGAGTGCTGGCTCCAGAACCAATTGTGTTCCAAAACAATGGAATATCCAACACGCGATACGGAAAAGTACGTCCCGCAATTTTGAAAAACTCCGGTATTTTATCGGCTTCTTCATCCATAAACAAAATATAGATTTCAGGAAAACCGGCTTGTTTGGCCATACCGGCTAATTCTTTGGCAGTAGCCTGACAATGATCGCAGCCCGGTGCAAACATGCACACAATTTTTTTACCCTTGTTTACATTCACCGTAACATTGCCAAAAGTTGTAAAGTTCGAAAATTTAGAATGGGCCATAGGCTCTTCTACTTCGGTTGTTGTAACAGGTTTTTCAACAGTAGTTGTACTTGCAGGTTTTGCAGCCGTTGTTTTATCGGTTTTAGTTACTACCACTACTGTATCTGTGCTTCCGTTTTTAGTATTCGTAATAATAGTAGCACTGGTATCAGTAGCGGTTACGGTGGTAGAATCAGCAACTACTTCAGTTGTGTTTGCTTCAGCTTTACAAGGTGCAAATGGAAATAACATAAATACTATAAATGCTGCGCCTAAATAGCTGGCAATTGGATAAATGATACGTTGTTCGCTTTTATCGGTATCCTTTACTTTCATCCACAAATAAACCAATAAGCCTATTGTTACTATGTTTTTCAAGAAGGCTTCTAAAGGTGTCATAGGTAATAATTGACCAAAGCAACCGCAATTACCTTTCATAGCGCCATGTTTAATCATTTCAATGGATAAGTGGATACAAAAAGCTACTAGTAGTAAGATGGTGCCCGGTATTACTAAACGTTTTAAATAATGGGGCAATAAAATAGCAACGCTTATGGCCAATTCGAGGGAGATGATTAAGCGAGCCAAATAATGCGATTGGCACCAAGTGGTAATTCCTAAATCGACTAACTGTT
>JAHEYX010000381.1 GCA_023251415.1 Chitinophagales bacterium | reverse complement strand
AACAGGGAGTTGAGAAACTTCGGAAAACCGGCATTTCTGATTGTGGTTGGATTGTGGTTGCATAACGTTAAATATTAATTATAAAAGAAAGAGGTGAGATCATAATAAGTATACTTCTGACTAGGTGTATACATAAACTCCCTCCACAAGATATGTTTTCAGTATTCCAGTAATCAAATATTCAATAAGTAAGTGTGCGCTAAATATCTTTGAGGGTTAAATATATGTGTCACCCATTGCAATTATCGATTCAAATAATAAATTCTTGAAGCTAGTGGAAATATTTTCAACTTTGTTTTCAGTGCCTGACTGCTTGAGTTTATTAAGTTCTGATTTCGATATTACAATTAAATAAAATTATTAGCAAATATTTTACAATAAATATTTTTATCTCATTAAAATTATAACACATTTACTCTTTTTATATATTTTATTATCTTATTGATAGTACGCCTAAATTGATTTCTGAATAATACTTACACTTTTAATTTGAAAGGACCTCATTTTTAAAGTTAGGTATTAAATATAAAAAATGATAACCCCATCCCCAGGTTTCAACTCTACTTGGATATGCCCCCTTACCTTTATGTTTCAACTTACTTGGTTTTAGGTTGGGTATAATTTCTACCGCATTTTACGCAAATGAACTTACCTTAATTTTATAAAGGGTATTACTTTTCAGTTTTTAATCTCCATATTTATCTACTTCCTCTCGTTCAGTTTCGGGAGGCTCTTGTCAACTTTGTTTTGCCTCTTGCAGCTTTTGTTTTGCCCTTCGTTCAGTTTCGGGAGGCTCTTGTCAACTTTGTTTTGCCTCTTGCAACTTTTGTTTCTGCCTTCGTTCAGTTTCGGGAAGCTCATGTCGACTTTGTTTTGCCTATCGTTCAGTTTCGGGAAGCCCTTGTCGACTTTTTTTTGGCCTTCGTCCAGTTTCGGAAGCCCCTTGTCGAATTTGTTTTGTCTCTTGCAGCTTTTGTTTTACCCTTCGTTCAGTTTCGGGAAGCCCGTGTCGACTTTGTTTTGCCTCTTGTTTAGTTCAGGGAGGCTGTCGTTTCGCTTAGCAGCGCATTTGATGCAATTGCGTAAAACCTCGTTTGTATAGGCTTACGTTTCGTTTTAACTGCACTAACAATCGTTTTTATTAAGAAAGCTATCGTTATATAGTGCATAGGCTTCGTTTTTTGTACGAATGCTCTCGTTTAGTTAAAACAAGAAACGTTTTACATAGCCAACCCTTCGTATTCAAAAAATAGTTCGTAATTTGTTGAAACAGTTGAACAATAAATCAAACTTGCCTACTCGGAAATTATTCGATTGCCGATTATTTATCGTTTTAGATGTATTAAATTGGTTCGAGAATTAATCACCGTTGATTATTTAGCAGTAGAACTTAGCTCACTAATACGTTTGGCTAGGTTGCAATTTAATGCTGCTTTTTTTGAGCGCTTTCAATAACTAGTAGTACTACTGTTACAGCTAAACTAAATGCCACTAGCGCACAAAAGAAGTGAATAATTGGCAATTGGAATAATGCCTATATCATTCCCCCTCCCCTAGCCTTTAAATTCGTAATACGGTATGCTGTCGTTGCTTACCGTTTCTTTTTGTAGCCAATAAGCCATGGTTACAAAATTGCCGTTGGGGGCTTTTAATAAGCGGCCGTAAATAGCGTTCGTTGGATTGAAGGTATAATCAGTTACGCCCACTGTAAATGTACTTGGAGGTGGAGGCGGCGGTGGAGCTTCTACTGCTGCTGCTGTTCCTTCTTCGGGTGCTGCTGCCGGTTTAGCCGGTGCTGCTTTAGGGGCCGGTGATGGAACTGCAATAACAGTGAATCTATTGTATTCTAAAATACTTTTTAAAAATTGTAAACGTTCTGCACTCACGTTCTTTTCTACAATACCACATTTCACGCCATCCAATTCTTCAAACTCATGATTTTTATTGATTGCCATAGTAGGTATTATTTAATCAGTGATTGTATGTAATCGAAAATACCGCCATAAATACCGCTTGCAATAATACCGGCACCACAAGCAATTAGGGCTATACGGGTAGTTAAGGCAATTGGAATAGGTGCTATCGGATCTTCGTTTTTATCCATAAACATTGCACGAACTACTTTCAAATAGTAGTACAATGAAATCATCATATTCAATGCAGCAATGCCAATAAATACATAATTGCCTTTAGCAGCACCGGCAGTTAATAAAAACAATTTACCGAAAAAGCCTGCTGTAGGCGGAATACCGGCTAATGAAAACAAAGCCAAAGCCATCACCCAACTTAAGAGGGGATTAGTTTTGTAAAAGTTTTTATAATCATCAATGGCTTCTTTATTGGCATAAAACGAAACCAAACTCACGACACCAAAAGCTGCCAGATTAGAGAAAATATACACCAATACAAAGTAAATTAATGCGGCTTCCCCATTAATCGAATTGCTGCTGATACCAATCAACATAAAGCCCACTTGCGCAATGGAAGAGAATGCCAAGAACCGTTTTAAATTGGTTTGACGCACTGCAAACAAATTACCAACAACCATAGTGGCTACCGACAATACCATAATCATATTATACCAAACAGCATGCAGCGGTTGGAACACACGATATAATACGGCAACAAAAACAAAAGCTATGGCTCCTTTCGAAATAACCGATAAAAAGGCGGTTACTGCTATTGGTGCACCTTCGTAAACATCGGCTGTCCAAAGGTGAAACGGCACAACCGACATTTTAAAAGCAAAGGCCGTAAATAAGAATACGAATGCTAACAATTGCAAATTAGAGCTGTTCATTAATGAGGCAATTCGCTAAAATCAATAGTACCGGTTGCTCCATACACTAAAGAAATACCGAACAATAAAACACCTGAACTAAAGGCTGACGATAATATCATTTTAAGGGCAGCTTCAGAAGAAA
>JAHEYX010000061.1 GCA_023251415.1 Chitinophagales bacterium | reverse complement strand
TATTTTGGATTGGGTGCAAATGGCTTTTTAATGGAAATGGTATCGTGTTGAACGACCATTTTCGATGAACTGCTAGTGTCTTGTTTTAGTTGCAAAGTCCTTACAGAATCTGTTTGGGCAAATGACAAAACTGCCAGGTGCATCCAAATCATAAAACAAAGTAAAAAGCGTAATTTCATGAGGGCGTAAAGTTAGCTAAATCGAGGTAACATTTCATTGGCCAATTGATAATCCTCCGGAATACCGATATCTATAAAATAATCCGAAAAACCGAAACCGTGAAAATGCAACAGATGAAGGTGGGTTTCTAAAAAATCCTTTTCAAAGCTAAATTTTTCAGGAAATAAATATTCGTTAAAAATGGCTTTACGAATTAAATAGGTGCCTCCGTTGATAGCACCTGACGCGGTGTATTGCTTTTCTTTGAATGCCGTAATTTGATGGTCTGCATTGGTTTCTACAACACCATAGCGGTCAAAATTAGTTAATGGCTTTAGTGCAATCGACAAATCATTAGGCGATTTCGATTGATGTTGAATAGCCAATTCTTTTAATGAAATGGGAAAAAAGGTATCTCCGTTTATAACCAATACCAATTCGTCTTGTACAAATTCACAAGCCTTTTTTATGGCGCCGCCCGTACCTAAAGGAGACGTTTCATGACTAATGGTAATTGTTAGCTTATTTTGCCAATCAGCTGCAAATGCTTGAACTGCCTCGCTTTTATAGCCTACTGCCAAAACCACGTGCGTGATATTGTTTTGCAATAAATAATTAAACACATAAGTTAAAAATGGTTTTCCGGCAACCGGAGCCAATACTTTGGGTAAATCACTAACAACAGTTTGCAAACGAGTACCAAATCCGCCGGCTAAAATGATACAAGTTCGTACAGGAGTAATTGTTTGATTCATGCTGGAGCGATTATAAAACTTCTAATGGATCTGTGCTTGGCATAGGGCAATGGGTTCGCACGATGGTATAAGAAAGCGATACATAAGTTAACAACAATGCATCTTTAAATTGGTTGCCGCGTTGTTTATTAACTACATCACCCAAGCGATAATGAATGTCGGAAGGATCAGTTAAATTAACAAAACCATCCATTACACTTTTACCTTTATAGTGCGAACTTACGTCATCAAAATAATCGGTGTTTAGTTGGTGATATATCGTTTCTATGGTAAATGTCAATCCCTTTTTTAAACGGTATTTAATACCAAATGCCATTGGTAGTTGTAACATGATAGGCGTGTAGCTCACAAATTCAGTATGTTTTGAAAGCAAGGCGTACCGCTTATTGTCATACTTTGCTGTCGGAATAAAAAATCCGGCACCTGCACCCAACGCAATAAAAGGGGTAAAGCGATTTTCTTTGGTATCCTTCTCAACCACATACTTAAAGAAATTAAATTCAAACATGCAATCGATCGCACCAAAAGTAGTTAGTACGTTTAGATTTTGGTATTTACGATAAGGGTTGGTGGATTTTTTTTCATCAAATCCGGCTTGGCCTACATTAATGCTGGTGCGTAAAGCAAAATAATGATTATAGTTTTTTCGGTAGAAGCCACCAACAGCCCATTTCGGTTGAAGAAAACTATTGTTTTGATTTAAATCGCCAAAATAATTTGCCGCACCTGCCTCTAATCCAAATTCATGCACCTGTGCTACAACAGGAGCTGCTAGGAAAAGTACACTAAAGTTTAACAATATTTGTAGAAATTTATTCTTCACTGTAAATTCAAAACGATAATTTTGGCAAATATTGTATGTTTCAATCTAATAATGAATCCTTTTCGATAAATTCTTTGCCTGTTTAACTACTTATTGTGCAATTATTAAGTCAGGGCATACCAATAAATCACTACACCAATGACAACTACTCCTAGCCTTCGTTACGTTACTTTCGTGTTCTTGTTACTGCTAACAGCCTTTACAAGCAAAAGCCAAACAATCCCATTTGCACCACATACCAAAGGAATTGAATTTGAACATTCGAAATGGAGTTTAGTGCTCGAAAAAGCGAAAAAAGAACAGAAATTTATTTTCATAGATTGTTATACCAGTTGGTGTGGCCCTTGTAAATGGATGGCTGCAAATGTGTTTACCGATGATACTGTTGGGCAGTTTTACAATACCAATTTCATAAATTTCAAGCAAGACATGGAAAAGGGGGAAGGGGTCGAACTGAGCCGACAATTTCAAATAACGGCTTATCCCACTTTTATCTATTTCGACTCAACCGGTAAGCCCGTTAAGCGCGAAATGGGCGGCATGCCCGGTAATTTGTTTATTAATCAAGCTGCAGAAGCTATGCACCTCCCTTTTCAAGCTGATAGCCTTGAAAAACGATTTGCAAAAGGCCAACGTGACGAGCGCTTTCTAATCAATTACATGCTCTTTTTACTGACCCATCAAATGCCGTATGAAAAGGTCATGAAAGCCTATTTTTCAGCAATCAAGGATGAGGCGTTGCTTTTACCGATACATTTTAACCGCATTTTACTTTTTACCAATGATATCTTTTCAAGAGAGTTTCAGTTTGTTTTGAAAAACGAAACAGCATGCAAAGCGCAATATGGCGGAACCGTGGTAAATGATTTTATTCGAAAAGTTGCCAATGCCAATCTTAAAAGCGGTACGGCAGCAAAAGATACGAAACGTGTTAAAAGAGCTTTGGAATTATTGGATCAACACAAGTAAACAATTATTAATGTAAATAAATAAATTTCAATAAGTTATGTTTAGAAAAATCTGTTATTCGGCCATTGTACTGTTTGCCGTTGCTTGTTCAGCCGGTAAAGAGGCAGCTACAACCAGCTCAAGTTCAACCATTAGCGAACAAGAAGTTAACCTTGCAAAAACCAAATATCCAACAGCTACTGCTGCTTCATTAGCCAACGGTAAAGCCATTTATACGACACGATGTGCTCAATGTCATAAATTGCCTAATCCGGAAAGCATGTCCCGCGACCGTTGGGATAAAATTTACGCTAAAATGACTCCTAAAGCCAAGTTCAGCCCTGAAGAAAACCAATTAGTAATGGAATATATAAACGGTGTTGTGTTAAAATAAGAAAAAACAATACTATTTGCTTGTTAAATTAGAAAGTTTTGTTACTTTTGCACTCCAATTTTAAAAATTCATAGTCATGAACGCCATCCAATTTGTAGAAAACGAGTTAGTAGCTAAAAAAACTTATCCTGAATTTAAAGCAGGTGACAATATCACTGTTACATACAAGATTGTTGAGGGAGATAAAACCCGTTTACAATCCTTCAAAGGAGATGTTATTCAACGTCGCGGAAGTGGAGCTACCGAAACATTTACCATTCGTAAAATTTCTGATGGTATCGGTGTTGAACGTATTTTCCCGGTTCATTCGCCAAGCATTGAAACCATTGAAGTGAACAAAAGAGGACAAGTTCGTCGTGCGCGTATCTTCTACCTTCGTAATTTAAGAGGTAAAGCTGCTCGTATCACTGAAAAATAATTTATTTATCAATTTACTATTCAAAAACGGTTGGTTTGTATAAAGCTAACCGTTTTTTATTTTAAGCCATGGCACAAGTAATTTTACAAAAAGGAAAAGACAAACGAGTTGGTAACGGACACCCATGGGTATATGTCAATGAAGTCGCTAAAGTAGAAGGTGATTATAACAATGGTGACATTGTAGATGTGCACAATAGCCGTGGGAATTTTATTGGAAGAGGTTATATCAATAACCTGTCACAAATTATGGTTCGCATATTGAGCCATAAACGCAACGAAAACATCGATTATACCTTTTTTAAAGCTAAAATAGGGGCCGCATGGGAGTATCGTAAACAAATAGGTTATGATAAAAATTGCCGTGTTGTGTTCGGTGAGGCTGATGGCTTAAGTGGTTTAGTGGTTGATAAATTTGAGGATGTTTTGGTGGTGCAGTTGCTGACATTAGGTATGGATATTCGTAAAGAACAGATTATTGCTGTTCTAAAAGAACTATTGCAGCCACGTGGTATATACGAACGAAGTGATGTAGGTGTGCGTGAATTAGAAGGGCTTACACAAGTAAAAGGGCATCTGATGGAACCCTTTGAGAATCCAATTCTAATGAAGCAAGATGGAATATCCTTTTGGGTTGATATTGAAAACGGTCAAAAAACAGGCTTTTTTCATGATCAACGCAAAAACCGACTAGCTATTCAACCGTTTGTAAAAAATGCCAAAGTACTGGATGCTTGTTCTTATACTGGCTCTTTTAGCATGTATGCAGCCAAGTTTGGTGCTGCTCAAGTAATTGGATTTGATATTTCGGAAGAAGCTGTTGCTTATTGTCGTAAAAATGCCAAACTCAATCAATTCAAAAATTGTGAATTTCATGCTGTTAATGTGTTTGATGAATTAAAAAAAATGGTGAATGAAGGACAGCAGTTTGATGTTGTGATGCTTGATCCGCCTGCATTTACTAAAAATCGGAAAAACCTGGAAACCGCTTTAAAAGGTTATAAAGAAGTTAACCGTAGAGGAATACAATTGGTTAAACCCGGCGGTTATTTAATTACAAGCAGTTGCAGTCATTTTATTTATCCGGAAGAATTCAGGGATGTTATTACTTCCGCTGCCAATGACGCTGGTCGCATGTTGCGTCAAATCGTATTTCAAGCACAAGCACCCGATCATCCGTTGATTTGGAATATTCAAGAAACGCATTATTTAAAGTTTGCCATTTTGCAAGTACTTTAAGCCATTTTATCAAGGTAAATACCATCAAGAAATAGTATACTTGCATCTTGATTATTTACTATGAACCAACAACCAATTGGTATTTTTGATTCCGGCATTGGTGGATTAACCGTTGCACATGCCATTTGCAATGCATTACCGCATGAAAATATCATCTATTACGGTGATACGGCCCATTTACCCTATGGCGATAAATCAGCACAAGCTGTTACAGAATTTTCAATAGGAATAACCCGATTTTTAATCGAACAAGGCTGCAAACTTGTTGTTGTTGCCTGCAATACCGCATCTGCAGCAGCCTATCCTGCTTTGCAAGAAAAATTCGGTAAGCAAGTTCATTTATTAAATGTGATTGATCCGATGATTGCGCATATTCAGCAGTACCATGCTCAAGAGAATATAGGTATTATCGCAACTAAAGGAACCGTTAACTCTAAAGTATATCCCAATAAACTAGCTTCGCTTGGTATCACCAAAGTGAATTCTTTAGCAACACCACTTTTGGTACATTTGATTGAAGAAGGTTTTAGCCAACATCCCGGCAGTCGATTACTGGTAGCCGAATATTTGCACCAAGCAACTTTAAAAGATATTGAAGTATTGGTTTTAGCTTGCACCCATTATCCAATTATAAAAACGATAATTGAAGACTATTTTCAACACAGGGTTAAAGTACTTGATTCAACGTTGATTACGGCAGCGTCGGTTAAACACTTGTTGACCGAATTTGATCAACTAAACAACCAAACAGTTAGTGGTACTAAACAATTTTATGTATCGGATTATACAGCAGCGTTCGAACAAGTAACAAAAGTATTCTGGGGCGCATCTATACATTTAGAGCAACATAATATTTGGAAAACTGCTTCTAATTAACAGCCTTTTCACATCATTTCGTGAACCCTATCATACTTTTAAAGGAATCAACTCGTTTTGGTCTCGAATAAATTTGTATTTTTAAACCCTTAACCCTATTGCAATATGAATTGGAAATTTTGGCAAAAAAAAGTAGACCCTAATAAGCCCCCGAAATCAAAAATACGGGAATGGGGTGATGCCTTATTATTTGCAGTAATCGCTGCCACATTAATTCGTACCTTTTTAGTAGAAGCTTATACCATTCCTACTTCATCAATGGAAAAATCCCTTTTAATTGGTGATTTTTTATTTGTAAGTAAAATAAGTTACGGAGCTCGTATACCTATGACTCCAATTGCTTTCCCTTTTGCGCATCATACCATGCCAATTACTGGTACTAAAGCCTATAGTGAAATTGTTCACTGGAATTATCACCGTTTGCCGGGTTTAGGTCATGTTCAACGCAATGATGTTGTTGTTTTTAATTACCCTTTAGAATATAAAGAACCTTTTTCACGTCCGGTTGATAAACGCGAGAATTATATCAAACGATGCGTAGGTATACCGGGTGATTCACTCGAGGTTATTAATAGTTTACTGTATGTAAACAATAAATTAGCTTATCAAGCTCCGAACGGTCAAATGGAATATATTGTTACCACTAATGGTACAGATATCAATCCTGAGATCATCAATGATATGGGTGTTACTGAAGGTGGTTTAATGGGAACAGCCATTTATCAATTTTTAATGACACAAGAAAATGCGAAGAAAGTTCAAGCATTGAGTAATGTAAAAACAGTAACTGCTAACATTCGTGCTAAAGGTACTGTTGCGGAAGTGTTATTCCCTTATGATGCCATTCATTTCCCTTGGAATATCGATAATTATGGCAAAATTTATATTCCTAAAAAAGGAGCTACAGTAAAATTGGATTCCATTAGTATTGCCCTATACCGTACCATTATTGAAGTATACGAAGGAAATAAATTGGAAGAAAAAAATGGTCAGTTTATTATAAATGGAACACCTGCCAACAGTTATACTTTTAAAATGGATTACTATTGGATGATGGGTGATAATCGTCATAATAGTGCTGATAGCAGATTTTGGGGATTTGTTCCGGAAGATCATATCGTCGGAAAAGCCTGGATGATCTGGTTGAGTTATGATAGCAATGCCGGAAATATTTTTTCAAAAATTCGTTGGAGTCGCATTTTCTCCATCATTCACTAATCACTGTTTTATTTAAAGTAAGGCAGTTTATCTAGATTTCTATTGCAAATGAAGGAAGTTGCAACTGCCTTGCTTTTTGATAAAGATAATCGCTTGTTAATTTATTTACGCGACAACAAGCCCGAAATTGCTTATCCCAATTACTGGGACTTATTTGGCGGTTTGGTTGAACCCGGAGAATCACCACAACAAGCATTATTACGCGAAATCAACGAAGAGCTTAACGTTGACGTATCGCATTATCAATTACTGTTTACTGTTGACACCGATGATTTAATAGGCAATCCTAATCGCAAATATGTTTTTCTTGTACCAACCCATTATGCGTATGAATCCTTTCAACTTCAAGAAGGGCAGTGCTTGAAAGCAATACGTTTAAAAGAATATACGCAGTATGAATTTGCTAATGTATTAAGTTCAATTCTTGCATCCTTCATAGCACATGAAGCTGCGATTCCATACTTGTAGTTTAACGAAAAATATTTTTGAAGCAATCCATTTTTCCGTTCGCTTCCACTACACGTTTGTATATGGCTTCGTATTGCGGTAGAATATTCTTCAATTCAAATCGTTGTGCTTGTTGGTGCGCATTATTCCTAAATGTATTATTAAGCTCATTATCTGTTAAAATCTTTAAGGCCTGATTACTCATACTTTCAATATCGCCAACATTGGATGTGAAACCGGTTACACCATCAATATTTACTTCAGGTAAACCTCCTGCATTTGTTGAAATGACAGGAACACTGCAAGCCATCGCTTCTAAGGCTGCTAATCCGAAGCTTTCATATTCGGAAGGTAAGATAAACAAGTCACCAACAGCCAATAGTTCTTCCATGGCATCTTGCTTCCCTAAAAAACGAACATTGGATAATAAATTCAAACTTCTACAGAGTTGTTCAACAGCGTGACGTTCAGGTCCATCACCTATGAGTAATAGTTTAGCAGGAACGGTTTGAATAATTTTTTCAAAAATATAGACTACATCTTCTACCCGTTTAACTTTTCTGAAATTCGAAGTATGAATAATAATTTTTTCACCATCAGGGGCAATTGCCTTCTTAAAGTGCTCCTTATTGCTTTTTCTAAACCGATGAATATCTACGAAATTGGTAATTACATCAATAGGATGTTTGATATCAAAGTACTTAATAGTATCGCGTTTAAGGTCTTCCGAAACTGTTGTTATAGCATCGGCATGTTCAATAGAAAAGGCAACCAAAGGTTTGAACGTTTCATCTTTGCCAACAAGCGTAATATCGGTTCCGTGCAAAGTTGTTACATAGGGTATGCAATATCCTTTGTCTTTTAAAATTTGTTGTGCCATATAGGCGGCTGAGGCATGAGGAATAGCGTAGTGTACATGAAGTAAATCTAGCTTTTCATTAATGACCACATCCACTAATTTTCCGGCCAATGCAGATTCATACGGTGGGTAATCGAACAACGGATAATTGCTAACGGTAACGAAGTGCCCTTTATCAGCTAATGCTTTTCCTAATTCAGTAGCAAGAACGCCACTACCACCAAACGTGGGGTAACAAACGATACCTATTTTCATGTGTGTTAATTATTTTGCGAATATACGCTTTATAAGTGTTTAAAATAAAAAGGCCTCGAATCAATGACGATTCGAGGCCTTTATTAAACAAAATTTGTATCGTTTAGTTCAAGGTAATTTTACGTTCAGTACGTTGACCGTTTTTACTGGTAATTCTTACAAAGTACATTCCTTTAGTCAATTGAGCTACGTTAACCGCAACTTTTGAAGTATTAGCATTTGCAGTTAATACTTGTTGTCCTAAAGCGTTTAACAATTCAACTTTCGCGATTGTTACAGATGATTCAATATGCAATACATCATTAACCGGATTTGGATAAGTTGTAATTACAACATTATTTACACTTCCGATTCCATCAGCATTAACCGTAATATCTTGGGTTGTCGTATCATTACCACAAGCACCGGTGATGATTAAGGTTACAGTATAATTACCAGCGCTTGCATATGTATAAGTTGGGTTTTGAGAAGTGCTGTTGTTGCCATCTCCAAAAGCCCAATTCCATGACATTGCGCCTGCAGAGGCATCAGTGAAATTAAAGGTTTTGTTAGTATTCGTAAAGGTGAAGTTGGCATTAGCGATTGGAACAAGTACTAATTGAATAGAGTCGGTAGCCACGCAACCGATATTGCTGGTTGAAACAACCGTATATGTACCTGAAACGGTTGGTGTAATCGTATCTCTACGGCCGAAATAACCATCACTCCAAGAATAGGTATAAGGTAATGCACCACCACCAGGTAAAGCATTTAAAACAACTGTTGAACCGGCACATACGGTATCAGTAATTGCTGCACCATTCATGTCATAAACTGTAGCATTTAAAGCAGGTGAATTGCCAACTGCAACAGTAAAAGTAGCAGTTGTTGTACAAGATCCTAATACAGCTGTAATAATGTAGTTGGTAGTATTGGCAGGAGTTGCAACAACTGTTGTTCCAACGTTTGTATCAAGACCTGTTGCAGGTGCCCATGTATATGATGTGGCGTTTCCTGTAATATTGATTGTTACTGGGTTACCGTCGCAAGAGCTGGCAGGGCTATTAGGTGAAAAACTCATTGTTGGAGCGGTACCGGCTGTAACAACGATGTTCATTGAATCTAAAGTAGAGCAACCTGCAGCATTTGATACAGTTACGATATAAAGTGTTGAAGTAGTTGGTGAAACGGTATCATTTCTAGTATAAATACCATTGCTCCAAGCAAAAGAATTCAATCCACCAGGACCACCACCACCAGGATTACCTCTCAAGATAATTTGAGTACCAGCGCAAACCGTATCATTTCCGGCAACAAATGTAATGGCTTGTTTTGCAGGAGGAGTTGAACGAGTAACAGAAGCTGTTGCAGAAGAAGAGCAAAGACCGTTAGAACCTGTTACAGTATAAACAGTAGCACCAAAACCACCGGTAGGTGAAGCATAAACAGTATCATTATTAGCTGAACTCAACGTTGCTGCAGGTGTCCAAGTATAGGTACTGGCACCTGTTGCTACTAACATTACTCCGGGACCACCAACACAAAAAACACCAGTACTTGGTGTAACTACCACCACTGGAGGTGTACCAGCATTAACATAAATTGTAATGGTATCATTAGCACTACAGCCATTTTGTGCTGTTTCAGTTACGATATAAGTTGTAGTAATAGTTGGGCTAACTGTATCACGACGAGTGATATGTCCATCACTCCAAGAATAAGTTGTACCAAAGCCTGCAGTAGGGGCAGTTAAAATAACTGTAGATCCTACACAAATTGAATCATTAGCAACTGATGAAACAATGTTTCCGGCAGGTGCTTGAGCAACATTAATGTTAACGTTTGCAGTACCTGTGCAACCCACTGCGTCAACGCCAACAACGGTATAGTTCGTATTGTTAGTAGGATTAACATTTACAGAATCCGCAGCAACGTTTATTGCTGTAACACTTGCATTAGGTGTCCAAGTATAAGTTAAGGCTCCGGTAGCTACCACTAAAGTAGATGAGCCTGAGCAAATAGTATTATTCGTTGCAGTGGCAGTAACTGTTGGAATTGGATTAGTTGAAACTATTACTGAATCAACAGGTGTTGTGTAACTTAATCCGGAAGCTGAACATGTTACCATACATTGATAGTAAGTAGTAGCAGTAATGGCACCGGTATTTTCAGTAACACCACCGGTTCCGAAATTGGTGTAGGTACCAGCGGCACTGCTCGCAGACATCCATTGATAAGTTAAACCAGATACACCGGAAATTGGAGCAGTTAATGTTAAGGTTGTTGCACCTGATCCGCCGCAAATAACATGAGAGCCATTTACTATTGAACCAACATTTGGAATTCCTGAACATTGTGGAGGGTAAGTGTCATAGCTAACATCATCAATATAAATACGAACGCCACCACGACAAACTCCTTTAAATAAAATGAAATTGGTTGTACCGGTAAAACTTGCCGGATAATTAAAAGTATACGAATACCAACCATTAACCAATTGGGTGTCCGGTAAGTTAATCATTCTATTACGTGCAATTACTCCCATTGCAATAGCTCCGGTAGTGTCTGCTGTTGTATTCATCAAAACCACTAAACTATCCATGTTAGCAATTAAATTGCTATCGCGGTACATCCAGAAAGTAACGGCAGCAGTATTAGCACCTCTTGCAGTTAAATCAAAAGCAGGAGTTATTAAACTTTGTGTTGCGCCATTAGCATTAACTGTAGAAGAACGAAAACTTGCCATGGCAGCACCTGAATGAGGGCCATTGGTCAACGGGGCAGAAGCTGTAGTTCTTCTTGACCAAGCAGCTTGTGTTGGTACAGGGTTAGGGAATAACGACCAGCCAGCTGGAACAAAGGTAGTTCCATCAAAACTTTCGCTCATAACAACAGATTGTGCTTTAGTTTGGCTGCTCATTAAAGCAAGCAAAAACACAGCAACAACCATTACAAAACGAGTGTAATTTTTTTTCATTTTAGAATGTGGTTTAATTTTATTGAATTCAGGGCTACGAATGTAGAAAAAAAAAACATCAACTTCTAAAAATTTAACATTTAATCGGAGAACAATCGTTTTTTAGGGATAAATAAATGAAAAAAGGGCAACCAAATGAATTGGTTGCCCTTTTATAAGCACTTTTAATTAAAGTATTACTTAGTTACCACCAAACGTTTGGTTTCGTTGTAACCTGTGCCTTTAACATTTACTAAGTATACGCCGC
>JAHEYX010000380.1 GCA_023251415.1 Chitinophagales bacterium | reverse complement strand
TCTTTACTAACGAATATAGTTCCATTTATTATTGTAGTATTATCAATAGGGTTATGCGGGAAAAGGTCTTTTATTTTTTTTCTAATGGAATCTGCATAATGCTCTAATACTTCATCATCAGTATTATCATTATACATTTTCATTAAGCTATAGAAGTTGTGAGCCCCCTTTAGAACTTGAAGGTCACTTAGATATTTAAAAATAAATAATTCAACAAACGTATATAGACAATTTTCAGGTGTTGCACCGCTTACGCTCCATATATCTTGCCAAATTTGTTTCGCTAAGTCAGTAGGATTTACAAGTTTTTTTGGTTTTAATTGATTGTTTTTTTCGTTGATTGAGAAATTTATTTTTTCAATTAATTCGGGTAGTTTTTCATCTTTAGGGTTAAAATTTACTTTAATTTCAAATCCTTTTTCGTCTTTAATTCTTTTACCTGTTGCAACATTAACCCAAACCGTTTCTTTCGTGTCAGTTGCAATCATAAGTTTTGAACCTATCGCTTTAGCTACTTCAATTTCTTGTTTAATCGCTTTATCTTGTTGCTGCTTGGTTTTAAAGTCACTCGGCTTTTTATATTCAATAACCGCAATTACCGTCTTTCTCAACACAATTATTCCGTCAACTTTTTTCTTCTCTACAACTTTGTAGTCAACATTTCGGATTATTCCGTGTTCTTTTAGTATTTTAATAGAGGTAGCCCCAATACTATAAAAGTCCCATTTCCCGATTTTATCAGGATTATTGAGCAAGTCACGTTGCAATAATTCTTCACTCATTAATTAAAGCTTATTTTAGACTTTTTAGATTGTATTGAAATTAGTATAACAAACCCCTTTTATCTATTTATGGGTACTATTTCATTCAAATCTAATGAGAAAGCGCACAAATAGTACCGTCTATTTACATAAACCAAAGGGGGGGATACTTGTCGGCAAATTTATACAACAATTATTCTCAAAACCCGTTTTTAAGCACTTATTTATTAACGGTTTGCCTGTTAAATACCTAATAATGCCTATAAATTGTTAATTTCTAAGTAGAATCAAAGTAATCAAAATGTAAACTATCCCTTTTTGGTCTTTTTACGTCCAACTGCCTTTTTCCTATCTTTTTATCGATAGCGTGCAACAACCGGTGTGCATTAAAGTGTTGTTTGTAAATAAAGGTGACCGGTTGCAGCACCACCAATCGATCTGCTTGCTTACGGGCAGGCGTATAGGTCCAACGCAGCAAATCAGAAGCGGCTATGCCAATGTATTCATTGGGGCGCAATGCAAAACCGGAATAGTTGTGAAGCGGATAAATGACAAACGTATTTTCCAATTCGGGGGCTTGTGCGGCAAACGGCTTTCCTTGGTGCAAATGCTCGCTCAAGTGTTCGTTAAGGGCTTTAAATCCGGCGTTGTTTTTAGCTATACCGATGTATTGTTGTTGAACACCATTTCGAAAATCGATTCCGACAATTACTTTAATACCGCGTTGTGCTGCCAAACGAATCGTGTCTAAAACTGCCGTAGTTGTATTGATATCGGTAAGCACAAAGGTATCGTAGCCCTTGCGTTGCACTTCATCCAACAGCTCTTCGGGTGATAAAGTGCCGTAACAAAAACTGTAGTAAGTATGACAATTGAGTAACATAATAATTGCGTGTACATGATTAAGTAGACAAACCGTTAAACGGGTTCATGCCATGACGTTCTTTAAAATCCATTCCCGAAGCACGTTTGACGGCATCGGCTCCGTAACGTTTGCGCACCCGGTCCATGGCATCATACAACAGTATTTTTTCGGGCGTATCGTCAAACAAACTAAACTGATAAGCTCCTTGCACTAAATGGCTGAAGCGAACGCCTATCAAGCGAATCAGCATACGTTTTTGATACAGTTTTTGAAAAAGCTCTTTCACTTTAGCAATTAACACATCATCGATAGCAGTGTATGGAATACGCGATTGCATGGTGTAGGTATTAAAATCGGCATAGCGCAGCTTAACCGTAACACAAGCCGTTAGCTTATTGGCCGTGCGTAACTGATACGCGAGTTTTTCAGTCATGTGAATCAACAATCGATTTAACTGCACCACATCAATCGTATCTTTATCAAAGGTGCTTTCGGTAGAAATGGATTGCCGTTCATTGTAGGGCACTACAGGCGATGTATCCAGGCCGTTGGCTTTTTTCCAAATGTGCAATCCGTTTTCCCCCAATACTTGTTGCAGCAATTCGCATGGCATTTCTTGAATGGTTTGAATTTTTTCGATTCCCATACCACGTAATAAATGATAGGTTTTATCGCCTACCATCGGAATTTTTTTGATTGACAAGGGGGCAAGAAATTGTTTTTCAGCACCGGCATGAATTTGTAATTGTCCGTTGGGTTTGGCTTCACCGGTTCCAACTTTCGAAACTGTTTTATTGGTAGCTAATGCAAAAGAAATCGGGAGATTGGTTTCGCTTATGATTTGTTTGCGTAGCTTGGTTGCCAATTTATAAGAGCCGAAAAAGCGATCCATCCCGGTTAAATCGATGTAAAATTCATCGATAGAAGTTTTTTCATAAAGCGGCACTTTAGCTTTAATAATATCGGTAATTAAATTGGAGTAGTAGCTGTATTGTTCATGATCGCCCCGAACCACAATGGCAGTTGGGCATAGTTGACGGGCCAGTTTCATGGGCATACCGGCATGCACACCATAAGTACGGGCTTCATAACTGCAGGAAGCCACCACTCCCCGATCGCTGGTACCGCCTACCAAAACCGGTTTTCCCATCAATTCGGGATGTATTTTACGTTCAACCGATACGAAGAAGGTGTCTAAATCCATATGTACTATCGTGCGCTCCATTGTTTATACAGGCTGTGTTTGTCGTGTTTCAGAAATAATTCAAAAAAAATTTGGCAATTTAAAAAATCGTCTTACCTTTGATACGTT
>JAHEYX010000379.1 GCA_023251415.1 Chitinophagales bacterium | reverse complement strand
ACGGTCCTCATCCGTTGCAAGCCACACTTCTTCTGCTTTCTTAGCTAATTTCTTTAATTCTTTTACAACTTCTTCTTTGTCTTCACTTATAATATAGGTAGGTTCGAAACCATTTTCAATGTTGATGGCTTTATTTCCTTTTGCCAAATCGCGAATATGACCTTTACTAGACACCACAGTAAACTCACCTCCGAGATACTTTTCTATGGTTTTGGCTTTTGCAGGCGACTCTACTATCAATAAATTTTTAGCCATAGTTTTTAACAGTTTTAAATGGATATAAAGCGCAAATAAAAATTTTTAAATTGATAATTCAAAAAAAAGCGAATGAAGTTATTCGTTGCCCTTGTTGAAAAGCCCTATAAAAATTAAATTCTGCGGTGTTCTAGTTTTGTTGATAATCACTTCGTCATACGAAATTGCAGCCGTTTAAACAATGAAAGTGAAGCAGTGGAAATTATTTTTGCGTCACCTTAAATTCTGTTCTTCTGTTTTTCGCTTTTCCTTCCGGCGTATCATTTGAAGCCAGCGGTTTTGAATCGGCATAGCCTTTATAACTTAAACGCTCCGTTGCAATTCCTTTTGATACTAAATAAGTATAAACAGCTTTAGCACGATTGGTGGAAAGTGTTTGGTTTTGCTCTTTAGTACCGCTATTATCGGTATGTCCGCCCAATTCTATATGTAAAGTTGGGTTGTCTTTTAAAAATTGAACCAATTTGTTCAATTCAACTTTTGACTCCGGCTCAAGATCAAATCGATCACTTTCGAAGAATACATTATTTAGTACAACTGTTTGTCCTACATCCATTTTTTGCATAGCGACATCTTTCACATATGGATGATCAACCGGGTGATTCTTGAGGGAGAAATTTTCTGAATAAAACAGATAATTGGGATGGGAAACATTCAAAGCATAGTTTTTACCCGGCGGAATACAAAATAAATAATGCCCGTCTGCTTTATCGCTCATGGTTTCCATGGCTATTTCGCCCGTTTCTAAATCAATCAATTGAATGTATGCAGCAACGGGATTACTATTTTTAGCATCAGTAATCACGCCTTTCATGTACAACACATGTTGTGCTTGAATTTCGGGATATAGTTGAAAGGTGTAAATATCTAAATTATTTCCTCCTTTGCCCATAGAACTGGCAAAGAATGCTGTTTTACCATCGGCAGCTACTACCAAGTTGGTTTCATTTTCGGTAGTATTTATAGGATATCCAAGGTTTTTTGGCGTGCCCCATTTTCCGTCTTTTGTTTTACGAACTACAAACAAATCCATCTTACCCATGCCCGGAAGCCCATTGGATGCAAAGTACAAGGTTTGTCCGTCAGGATGTATAAACGGACTTTGCTCGTCGCCGGAAGTATTAATAGCAGCGCCTAAATTTTCGGGTTTACTCCAATGCCCATCTGCACCAAGGGTTGACATGTATAAATCGGTACCACCATATCCTTCACGCGAATGATGTGCAGCAAAAAACAAGTAATTACCATCAGCAGAATACGAAGGTTGTGATTCCCATTCGCCGGTATTGATGTTTTCATCCAGCGGTTTAGGATCCATCCATGTATCGCCAACACGTCGCGACAAATAGATATCGCATCCACTGGACATATAGCGTTTATTATTGCAAATGGTGTAGAAGATGTAATTGCCATCGGCCGATAAACATTGCGCTCCTTCATTATTATCGGTATTAATAGGAGCACCCATGTTTTTTGCAGGACTCCAACGGCCATTGATTTTTTTTGAAATATAAAAATCTTCGTTCCCTTTGGGTCCTTCGCCTAATTGGCGATTAAAAATTAAGGTTTCACCATCGGCTGTTATACTGGGCGAATAATCACGATTTGGTGAATTAATGCTATCTCCTAAATTTTGATACACAAAAGGTACCTGCTGCTGCATGGCTTGTTCCATGAATTGGTAATTGGCCAATTCTCTTTTAGCTAAATTTAATTCCTGCGAACTGATTTTTGGTTGTTGTAAGAATTGGTTTAATGCTGTTTGCGCTTCGGCTAATTTACCTTGATTAGCCTTGATGGTTGCGATTGAACGGTATTTACGACCGGCATAGGTTTCATCAACAGCAATGGCTTTTTCGTAATACGAAATAGCTTTATCGTTTTCTTTTTTATCGCGACAAATATCGCCGAGCAGAATCAATGCATCACAAAACTTCGGGTCAAACAAAATTGCCTTTTCCAGGTCTTTACGTGCTTCATCAACTTGCATCAATGCCATTTTTTGTTGAGCATCGGTAAAAGCATTCATCGCTTTTTTGTTCACTTTGGTTTTGTCGTATTGACCAAAGCTTGTCAATGAAATCAGTAGCAAAAGCGCCAGGAATGTTAGTTTATGCATTCGTTATAGTTATCCGTTGTAAAATTATTTTTTAGGAACATCGGCCGCCATCATATCCAACATGATATTAACCGTTTCAAAAATGTAGGCATCTTTTTTCAATGCTTTGCGCCACTCCGTATTACGTGTTACTTTATTGGTATCCGCTTGAATAGTTTCAACATCATCTGTTGGAATAGTTACAGTCATAGGTGTTTCTTGTTTAGCCAATTCTTCAATTTTCTTATTCATGGCTTTAATTTCCTTTTCTTCTTCGGCATTTTTCTGATAATTGAGGGAATACTTATTTTCTTCGTTTTGTTTTTTCAGAAACTTCGCATAATTCTCAACGGCGTTAAACAACGCACTGTTCTGAACCCGTGATTTGCTTTTCTTTTGTAAATTTTGTGGGTCATAGGCGGTGTTAGCAACTTCATAAACTACGGCAGGAATTTGTGTCCATTTTAACGGAAAGTCTTCTTTCTTTTCGCCATAATCGATGTATTCATAGTTATCGGGTAATTGTACATCCGGCGTAACTCCTTTTATTTGCGTTGAACCACCATTGATACGGTAGAATTTTTGATCGGTCATTTTT
>JAHEYX010000060.1 GCA_023251415.1 Chitinophagales bacterium | reverse complement strand
CCAATAGTCGCGATAGCTTTAAGAAACAGTACCAACAAGCGGCCATTCATGAAATGAAGTTGTTGCACGAACACGAAGAACAAGCACATCAATTGGCAATGAATTCTGCCGATTTGAAAATTTTGCGCTCACATGATTTTAAAAAATCAACTTTAAAAGCCATTAATACCGATAATCCTTCGATGATTTGTGTTTATTATAACCCAAAAACTAAAGCGGTATGGGTTGATAATTGCGGATTGAATACACCTGCAGCCGATAAACAATACCAATTGTGGGCGATGGTAAATGGTAAACCGGTTGATGCCGGATTATTGGATGAACATTTTCACGACAATGGCTTGCAGGCCCTTAAACCCATGTCGAATGCCGCAGCGTTTGCGATAACCCTTGAACCTAAAGGCGGTAGCAGTGTTCCAACCATGACTCAACTGCAGGTTATAGGTAGCATCTAAAATTTTTGACGCTATTTTAACTTTGCGTTAGTTCAATTTCGACTTCTTTTCTATCTTTAAATCCGAAATGAGCAGTTCTCATTTTCTACTTACTTATGGAAAAAAATTACACCTATTTATTAGTTGAAAGCGTTAATGGCATTGCAACCATTACTTTAAATCGTCCGGATGTATTCAATGCTTTCAATGATGAATTAAGTTATGAATTGCAAGATGCATTGAAGCAAGTAACGCTTGATAAAACAGTTCGTGTAGTGGTGTTAACGGGCGCCGGTAAAGCCTTTTGCAGCGGCCAGGATTTGAAAGCGATTAAAGAAGTAGCCGGTAAACGCGATTTAAGTGAATCTTTACACAAACGTTATAATCCAATTATAAGAGCCATGCGTGCCATGCCTAAACCGATTATATGCCGTTTAAACGGTGTAGCTGCCGGAGCCGGATGCAGTATTGCCTTGGCCTGCGACTTAATAGTGGCAGCTGAAAACGCCAGTTTAATTGAAGTTTTTGTGAATGTAGGTTTGGTGTTAGACAGCGGTTCTTCGTACTTCTTGCCACGCATTGTTGGAAGTACCAAAGCTTTTGAATTATCAACTATGGGTTCTAAAGTTACTGCCGCAGATGCCTTACAATTAGGTATGGTGAATAAAGTAGTTCCTATAGAACAATTGGATGAAGCCGTTAAATTTTATACGGATTATTATTCCAATGCTCCAACAAAAGCTATAGGTTTGATGAAAAAAATGTTGAACAAATCATTCCATTCTGATTTGGATACCATGTTGGAGTATGAAGCACATTGCCAGCAAATAGCGGGTAACTCCTACGATAACGCCGAAGGTGTTGCCGCCTTTAATGAGAAACGTAAGCCTGTTTTTAAAGGCGAGTAATTCATAATTTGTATTTGTAAAATCCAACATCCGATAAGGTAACTATAGAATGGCCGCAACCATATGCTATCCGAACTATTTTCGTTAAAAATGTATTGGGGCAAGAATTGCAGCATGAAGTGATTTCAGGAAACAAGGCTGAACTTTCATTAAAAACCTACAGTGCCGGAGTTTATTTTGTAACCTTATCCGGTAAACAAGAATGGATGCTGAAAATAATTAAAGAATAATTACCCAATTAAAAAAACTGCCGGTCGTTTATGCAATTCGGGAATTTGTTTCTTCCAATCCTGAACAGTCATGGTACGAATGCTTTCTGTTGCCAACGTAATATCCACTGCAACGCCTATTAAAGTATCGGCAGCACAGTTTTGCAACAAATCTTGTAGCAATTGATTGTTGCGATAAGGTGTTTCGATAAATAATTGGGTTTGGTTTTCTTTGCGCGCTGTAGCTTCTAATTGCTTAATTTTCTTGACGCGTTCCATTCGTTCGATGGGTAAATAGCCTGTAAAACAAAACGATTGTCCATTCATACCGCTGGCCATTAAAGCCATAAGGATAGAACTAGGTCCTGTTAACGGAACCACACGAATATTTTTTTGTTGCGCCAATTTTACTAACGCAGCGCCCGGATCGGCTATAATTGGCACTCCTGCTTCACTAAGCACACCGCATACTTTCGTGGTAGCCAATTGCAAATACTGTCTAACTACAGCATCCTGAGTATCCTTATTTAATTCATGCCATTCAAAATCATCTATCTTTTTTTCTACGCCTATTGCTTTTAAAAAATGCCGCGCGGTTTTTAAATGCTCTGCAAATAATACCTCACAATTTTCCAAAGTTGTTTTAAGTTGAATTGGAAGGAGTTGTGGATCAGGGTTGCCTAGATGTGTAGGGATGAGGTAAATCATAAAAACGAAAGTACACTTTTAAATAAATTGGTGTTAGCACTAATCGCTACTAAACACAGATTTTAAATAAAATTATTCGCTGTTTTAGTTGATAGTTGCTATATTTGAAATGTAATTTTCATTTTACCTTACTACACGACAAGCCTATATGCCAATAACGCGAAGGAAATTTTTGCTGACTTCTTCCACTGCATTTGCATTAGCTGCAGCCGGACAATTTCCGTTGGAAGCTTTTGGTGATGAGCAAACGGAAAACTTAATAAAAATTACCGTATTGCATACCAACGATTGGCACAGTAGAATAGAACCTTTTCCGATGGATGGCAGCAAGTATCAAGGAACCGGTGGTGCTGCTCATCGTGCCGCATTAATCAAACAAATTCGTTTAGAAGAAAAAAATGTTTTGCTTTTAGATGCAGGCGATATTTTTCAAGGTACTCCATATTTCAATTATTACCATGGTGAGTTAGAATTTAAACTCATGAGTTATATGGGTTATGATGCTGCTACATTAGGGAATCATGATTTTGATGCCGGCATAAGCGGATTAGCAAAGCAATTGCCGATTGCCAAATTTCCGTTCTTAACTGCGAACTATGATTTTAGTCAAACTGCCTTAGCTAATGCTTTTCAACCCTATAAAATTTTTGTAAAAGAAGGCGTGAAAATTGGGGTGTTTGCTGTCAATATCGAATTGCAAGGTTTAGTGCCCGATGCATTATATGGTAAAACGTTATATCAAGAACCGGTTGCCATAGCTAACAGTACTGCAACTCATTTAAAACACAAGGAGAAATGCGATTTAATTATTTGCTTATCCCATTTGGGCTATAAGTACGATGATACAAAAGTAAGTGATGTTGTATTGGCTAAAAACACGCGTTATATCAATTTAATCATCGGTGGACATACACATACATTTATGGATACACCTGATGTTCAAAAAGATTTGGATGGAAAAGAAGTATGGATTAATCAAGTAGGTTGGGCCGGAATTAATTTGGGAAAAATTGATTTTTACTTTACTAAAAACAAAATAAAAAATAAGCTGAATTATCAAACTGTAATCGTAGAAAAAAAAACAAGAGGGTGAAAAAAATTTTTTTCACAAAATGATTGTGAATTAAATAATGCTTTACATACTTTTACCTCCCGATCAGAATTTAGGTAGGAGAAAAACAATTAACTGACTAGTTAGCGAAAACCATACATGAACAAAGATTATACAACCATTTGGAGCAATTGTTTAAAGATCATTAAAGATAATATCAGTCTACAATCATATAAAACCTGGTTCGAACCTATTACCCCTGTTAAACTCGAAAAAAATGTTTTAACGATTCAGGTCCCTTCACAGTTTTTTTATGAGTGGCTGGAAGAACATTACGTTACATTACTTCGCAAAACTATTATAAGAGAACTTGGTAAAGAAGCTCGCTTAGAATATCGCATCGTGATGGAACAATCCAATTCTAAAAACGCAACTACTATCAACGTGCCAAATCAAAATTCCGGAAACAATAAAAATCAGGATGTGAATGCCATGTCGGTACTGGGAGGTTCTGTTAAGAACCCCTTCATTATCCCGGGTTTAAAGAAAATCAATGTTGATCCGCAATTAGTAAGCGGATATACTTTCGATACCTTCGTTGAAGGCGATTGCAACCGACTGGCGCGTAGTGCCGGATTTGCTGTTGCTCAAAAACCGGGAGGAACATCGTTTAACCCATTGGTACTGTATTCGCAAATCGGTTTGGGTAAAACACACTTGGCGCATGCCATCGGTAATCAAATCAAATCGCAATTTCCAGCTAAAACTGTATTGTATGTGCAAATTGAAAAGTTTGCCAATCAGTTTATCGATGCCATGAAAAATGGCCACATCAATGACTTTATACACTTTTACCAATTGATTGATGTATTAATCATTGATGATATTCAATTCTTAGCCGGTAAACCAAAAATTCAAGAAATATTCTTCACCATATTTAATCACTTACATCAAAACGCTAAGCAACTTATTTTAACCAGCGATCGCCCGGTAAAAGATTTGCAAGATATGGATGAGCGTTTATTAAGTCGTTTTAAATGGGGATTAAGTGCCGACCTTCAAGTTCCTGACTTTGAGACGCGTATTGCCATCCTAGAAAAGAAAATGTACGCCGATGGTATCGAATTACCACGTGATGTAGTTGAATTTGTAGCTTATAATATCAATACCAATATTCGTGAATTAGAAGGTGCTTTAACATCGTTGTTGGCTCAATCGGTTTTGAATAAAAAAGAAATCGATATCGAATTGGCTAAGAAAATCGTGAAAAACTTTGTGAAGAGTGTAACACGTGAAGTTAGTATCGAATTTATTCAAAAAGCCGTTTGCGATTATTATTCGATTCCTTTCGAAAAACTTCGTGAAAAAACTCGTAAACGTCATATCGTTCAAGCCCGTCAATTATCCATGTTCCTCGCAAAGAATTTTACAAAAAATTCATTGAAAGCAATTGGAAAGCATTTTGGTGGTCGCGATCACAGTACAGTTATTCATAGCTGTCAGGCTGTTCAAAATATGATTGATACCGATAATCAATTTAAAGAAGATGTAGTTGAACTGGAAAAGAAAATTTCCATGAGCTTATAATATTGCTTAAACAAAAAAAGCGAATCCAATGGATTCGCTTTTTTATGCTTGTTAATTTTTTATACGGCCTCCACTTCCATTTTTTTTACCAATTGATTAATCTCTTCATTTAAGAAATCGGTTAGTGATTGAATGTAAGCTCTCGAAAAATCAAATCGAATTCCGGCTGTTGCAAACAATTCTTTCAATGGTTTAGTGTATCCAAGTTTTAAGGCTGCCATATAATTGTCGAGGGCTTGCTCCTGATTTTCTTTGTATTGCTTCCACATAGCTATGGCTCCTAATTGTGCAATGGCATATTCAATATAATAAAACGGAAATTCAAACAAATGAATTTGGGCTTGCCAACGGTATTGGATATAATTGTCAAGGCCTGAATAGTCAATTTCAGGAGAAGAGTATTCATAAAAGATTTCCAACCACTTTGCTGAACGTTCAGCTTTGGTGTGTTGTGGATTGGTATAAACCCAATGTTGAAATTTATCAATAGTGGCTACCCACAAGAAAATAGAAATGATGCGTTGGAACAATTGCAGCTTGGCACGATTAAGCTCTTGTTCATCTTTAAAATACACTTGCCAATGCTCCATCGTAAACAACTCCATACTCATACTGGCTACTTCAGCTATTTCACTCGGATAGTCTTTAAATTCGCGCAAACTTAAATCTGCCGATAAGAACGAATGAACGGCGTGGCCGCTTTCATGCACCATTGTAATCAGGTCACGAACGCTCGACACAGCATTCATGAAGATAAACGGCACATTCGACTCCGGCAAACTCATGTTATAACCACCCGGAGCTTTACCTTTACGTGAATCCAAGTCCAAGTGTCCCATTTTGCGCATGGTACATAAACAAGATCCAAAATACGGACGCACTGCAGTTAAACACTCGAGGGTTTTATCAACTAAATCTTCTGCATTGCTAAAAGGCTTTAATGGCGGCGCTTGAACAACTTCTACTTCCATATCCCAAGGCCGAATGCTGTTTAAGCCTAACAATTCTCGTTTTGCTTTGGCATAGTTATTAACCAAAGGCATAAAACAGGCTTTTATGCTTTCATGAAATTGGGCACAATCGTAAGGGGTATAATCCATGCGCACCAATTCTGTCATGCGATAATCGCGATAGTTTGAAAAACCTACTTTTTTAGCAATGGCATCGCGCTTTTGAATCAAATCAGTAAATAAATCATCCAACTGTTCTGCACATTGCAAACGTTGATTATGAATTTTATGGTAAATGGTTTCACGCAATTGGCGGTCATTTTCTTGTAAAAAATTGGCTGCCGCCGGCAAGGTATATTCCTTTCCGTCGTGTTCAATAGTAAGGTTCCCTATAATAGCCGGATATTCTTGCTCTTTCAGTTCCAATTGACGCAGGGCTTCAATATTCTCTTCTTCATGCAAATGCAATTGGCTTTGAATAGTGCTCAATAAGGTGAAATAAACGTTACGATCCAATTGACGGTTAAAATCCGACTCCATCAATTTTTTATTGAGCAAACTTTTAGCTTCGATTAAATGCGGCTTAATTTCATTGATAAAAAACTCATGCGCCTTGCGAGCTTCTTGGTCATTGGTATTACAAGTAACTCGTATATAGCGCCAACGTCCGTCTTCTTCGACAACGGACTCTAACTCACTTTTATCTTTTAACCATTGTTCTAATTCACTTAAACTGCCAATCGTTCGATTTTGCAATTCGGTATAATAAGGAGCTAAGGCATCCCAATTTTCAAATGAAAATAATTCAGGTATATAACTTCGCTTTTGATTGATGTTCTCATTGTTTACTTGTTCCATTCTACAGCAATTTTAATCTTTAAAAATACAACTCTTTCCCAAATTCGAAACATTTGATTGATAATTGTCAATCAAAATTAAACAAAACAATTGTTAACATAAACAAAAAGCAAATGCATAAAAGCGCTATGGACTAGTATTACTCAGCAGGCGGCGCTTCCGGAGTTTCACTCAAGTCGAGGTCTTTGCATATCGCAAACCACTTGATGAATTTTTTGATGTCGCTAATTTTAACGCGATCTTCATCATAATCAGGCAATACGCCTTTGAAATAGGCTTTCAATTCTTCATTGCCGGAGTTAGCCGAAATTGGCGGATGTGTAGCTTGTACATCTTTTGCCAATTGCATTATCTTTTTTAATGGCAAATTATCGCCATGGGTGTACATTTCAATACTTTCCAACGGGGTAAATTGATGCGCACGACTACCAAAAAATTGTGTAGTTTGATCTTCAAGTGAGCGCGCAATAATTCCATTATTACGGCTACCAATCATTTCAAACAATCCGCTTTTACCACTAATATGAATGAGATCTTTAAATTCCATAAATTTTTCGTTTCTTTGAAGGAGGGCAAAAATACAGTTTTAATTGAAAAAACGAACTTTCGCCACTGCTAATTCTAATTAATCAAAGACAATCTTTTAATACAATTTTTTTAGGATGGCTATTTCAAGTTTAAAGCGCTTTCGGAGTTATTTTCAGTCGCAAATTATTGCTACCGGGACGAGCGCGTATCATCCTATACTTTATTTGGAATTGCATCGCGGACGATTGCAGCTGAGTACACCTGATGCCATTTATTCGTTTGATGATTTATATACCCCGGCTAAACTAGGCCTTGCAGCTATAGTTGAGCAATTGCCCCGTACAGGAAATGGCCTTTTATTAGGTTATGGTTTGGGCAGTATGGCGGTAATTTTAAAAAAGCACTATCCGCAATTGTGTTATGATTTAACAGGTGTAGAACGTGATGAGCAAATAGCAGGTTGGGCCAACGAGTATAAACCCAGCAATTATCCGGCATCCATTACTGTAATTGAAGCCGATGCCGCTGATTTTGTGGCTGACTGCACGGAGCAATACCATTTGGTTTTTGTTGATTTATTTGTGGATCAGCAGGTGGCAGTGCATTTCAGAGCAGCTGCATTCTTGGTCAAATGCAAACAATTGCTCAAACCAAATGGTCATTTGATTTACAACATCATTCCAAGTGCCAATGACAGCGCCGCTTCAGAATTTGAATCGCTGTTCAGTACTTGTTTTCCGCAACATACTAAAATAGCTAATTACCCAAACGAAATTTGGATAGGAATGGCTGCTAACTAAAATAATCTTTCATACGGCTAAAGAACGTCTTTTCTTCTTTATCCGGTTTTGGTTGAAAGTTGCTAGCGTTTCTAAACTTCTCGATTACTTTCTTTTCATCCGAGCTTAACTGTTTAGGCACCCAAACATTTACATATACTAACTCATCGCCGCGTCCGTAGGATTGTAAGGCCGGTAAGCCTTTACCTTTTAAACGGAATATTTTGCCGGCTTGAGTTCCTTCTGCAATCTTTATCTTAGCTTTTCCGTCAATGGTAGGCACTTCAACAGTAGTTCCTAAGCAGGCATCTACAAAGCTGATGTGTAAATCATAAATGACATGAATGCCATCCCGTTGCAAGTGTTCGTGGGCTTCTTCTTCCACATTAATAATTAAATCGCCCGGATAGCCACCACGTTCACCGGCATTACCTTTTCCACTCATCGATAATTGAATACCTTCTGTTGCACCGGCCGGTATATCAATGGTTATGGTTTCTTCGCCATACAAGCGGCCTTCGCCATGGCAATAAGAACATTTAGCGGTGATGGTTGATCCTTCGCCATGACAAGTAGGACAAGTAGTTTGCGATTGCATTTGTCCTAAAGGTGTATTCATCATTCGAATGACAGCACCACGACCACCACAGGTATTACACGTATTAAATGAGTTTTTATCTTTAGCGCCGCTACCACCGCAGTGTTGACAGCTCACTTGTTTTTTAACTTTAATTTTTTTCTGAACGCCTTCTGCAATTTCTTTCAATGTTAAACGCACTTTCACACGAATATTACTGCCACGTGCACCACCTTTAGCACCTCGTCCACCGCCGCGACTGCCACCACCAAAAAAGCTTCCAAAAGGACTTTCATCGCCGAATATATCGCCAAAGTTGCGGAAGATATCGTCCATGTTCATGTGCGCATCTCCGCCATACCCGCCACCAAAATTTGAAGCAGGACCGGCATGACCAAACTGATCATATTGGGCTTTCTTTTGCGAATCGCTGAGTATTTCATACGCTTCAGCTGCCTCCTTAAATTTATCTTCTGCCGCTTTATCACCGGGATTACGATCCGGATGATATTGCATTGCCACTTTACGGTAAGCTTTTTTTATCTCCTCAGCAGAGGCTGATTTGGTTACCCCTAAAATTTCATAATAATCCCGTTTTGCCATTTGCAGCTTAATTTGAAAGTTTGAATTGTATATTATTTACCAACCACCACTTTTGCGAATCGAATAATTTTATCGAACAAGAAATAGCCTTTTTCTACTTCATCAATTACTTTTCCTTTATGTTCTTCAGTAGGTGCCGGAATTTCGGTTATGGCTTCGTGCAAATCAGCATTAAATTCCGTATTAACGCTGTCCATTGGCTTTAATCCCTTTTGCTCCAACACTGTTTTAAATTTGGTATACACCAAGTCTACCCCTTCTTTTAATGCCGCTACATCTTGGGCTTTTTCCATTTGCTTTAAAGCACGTTCAAAATCATCTAAAACCGCCAACATAGCCACTATCACCTCTTGACCGGCAGTTTTTATTAAATCTACGCGCTCTTTAGAAGTGCGCTTTTTAAACGTAAGTACTTTTCCTTTTCGGCTTGTAGCTCCAATTTTAAAGCTTCTTCAGCACTCATTTCCGGAGCTGTAGTGGCCGTAGATTCGTTAGTTACTTCAGGACTATTGGCTGCTGTTGTTGTTTCGTTAGTATTTTCCATATTTTAAAAAAGTTTGCAAAAATAGGTTTTCTGTTGGTTAATTTCAGGGAAATAGCCATTGACAAGAATTTTGCCATCGGTATTTTTAAGTCATATTGTCAGCAAAAGCAATGGCATAGCGGAAATAATAACGCAATCCGTTAAAAAAAGCAGCCAATAAAGAGTTTTACTATAATTAAGCGATGCGTTTAATATCGGCTCCTAATGCTTGTAAACGCTTATCAATGAACTGATACCCCCGATCGATTTGCTCTACGTTATGGATGGTACTTTTTCCTTTAGCAGATAGGGCTGCAATCAACAAGGCTACCCCGGCGCGTATATCAGGAGAGGTCATGCTTATTCCTTTCAGTTGGTGTTCTCTGTTTAAGCCCATAATACTGGCCCGGTGCGGATCACAAAGGATGATTTGTGCTCCCATGTCAATTAATTTATCGACAAAAAACAAGCGGCTTTCAAACATTTTTTGATGCACCAAAACATTGCCCTTGGCTTGAATGGCCGTCACTAAAACGATACTGAGCAAATCCGGTGTAAAGCCCGGCCATGGTGCATCGTCAATCGTTAATATACTGCCATCTATAAAGTTTTGTATTTCGTATGAAGCTTGTTCCGGCACTACAATATCATCACCTACCACCTCAAAATTTATCCCCAACTTACGAAACGTATTCGGTATAACGCCCAAGTGTTCATAGCCAACATTTTTTATGGTGATAGCTGATTGTGTCATGGCTGCCAACCCAATAAAGCTGCCCACTTCAATCATATCCGGCAATAAGCGATGCGTAGTTCCGCCCAGTGCTTGTACGCCTTCGATATGCAATAAATTGGAACCTACTCCGGTTATTTTAGCTCCCATACGATTTAACATCGAACACAACTGTTGCAAATAAGGTTCGCATGCCGCATTAAAAATGGTGGTCTTCCCTTCGGCTAAACAAGCCGCCATTACGATATTGGCTGTTCCTGTCACCGAGGCTTCTTCTAGTAGCATATAGGTGCCTTTAAGCGCAGTTGCATCGATACTAAAAAAGCTCTCTTGGGTATCGTAATTAAAGCGTGCACCAAGGTTTTGGAAACCTAAGAAATGCGTATCTAATCTTCTACGTCCAATTTTATCACCTCCCGGTTTAGGCATGTACGCCTTTTTGAAGCGGGCTAACAAGGGTCCGATAATCATAATAGAGCCGCGTAATGAAGAGGCTTTTTTACGAAATTCGGGCGTTTGCATAAACGCTAAATTTACATTTGCAGCTTCAAAATCGTAGGTGTCGTCACTGACCTTGCTTACTGCCACACCAAAATCTTTCAACAAATCTATCAATGCTAACACATCAGCGATTTGCGGAATATTGCTGATAGTTACCTTTTGATCGGTTAACAATACCGCAGAAATTATTTGCAAAGCTTCATTTTTAGCGCCTTGTGGGGTTATTTCACCACTTAATTTTTTGCCGCCGATTACTTCAAAACTAGCCATAGTAGAATAAATAGTTGATTATACAATTGTAGAAACAGCAAGCCTTTTACAACCTGATATTCTGTTCAGCGAATTACGCTTATTTATAAGGATTTTTGTGCTTGCATTATTCACAAGCCAAGCGGGATTGCATTAAAATGTGGGCAGCCGGGATTTACCCGATTATTGAAAGCTGTAACGCAATAGAAACAGCTACTTCAGCGTGCCGACACAACGCTACTTAACGTGGAGGAGGATTGTTGTTGTTCCGATTCTTATTAAAGCGGCGTTTAAAATTCGGGTTGTTATTTCCTCCGTTACCCGGACCATTGCGGCGGTCGTTTCCACCACCACCATGCGGGCGACGATTGTTATTGCGATTGTTTCGATTATTTCCGCGATGTGTAGGCGCCACACGATTATTATCGGTATTGTTACGCAATGGCATATTTTCGATACCGGCATCTTCTGCTAATTGCAAACCTCCATCGCTCATAAACACTAAATCTTCTTT
>JAHEYX010000378.1 GCA_023251415.1 Chitinophagales bacterium | reverse complement strand
TCGATTAAAAGATTCTAAAGCAAAAAGTAAAGTAATTATTCTGATGACGGATGGGGTGAATAATACCGGTTTAATTGATCCGGAAACTGGTTTTGAATTGGCAAAAACATACGGTATCCGCATCTATACAATTGGTATCGGAACCATTGGCTATGCACGCTTTCCGGCTCAAACCATTTACGGTACTCCAACCACGGTAAATATGGAAGTGCAAATTGATGAACCTTTAATGAGACGTATAGCAACCTCTACCGGTGGTGAATATTTTCGTGCTACCGGAAATAACAGTTTAAAAGAAATTTATAAGCGAATTGATAAATTAGAAAAAACAAAAATAGAAGTCACCAGCTATAAGCATTTTAAAGATTTGTACTTAACTTTTGCTTTAGCCGCCGGTCTCTTGTTTTTGTTGGAGCTGATTTTACGATACAGTATATTTAAAACATTCCCATAATTAAAACAGTATAATAACGTGTTTAAATTTCAACATCCTTATTACTTGTATGCCTTATTACTGATTCCGGTAATGGCATTACTGTTTGCATGGGTGCTGATGCAAAAAAAGAAAATTATACTCCAATTAGGCGATGCACCTATTGTGAAACAGTTGTTTCCGGATTACAGTTCAGATAAATACTGGCTTAAGTTTATTGTAGTGACCTTGTCGTTTGCCTTTATTGTTTTAGGAATTGCAAATCCACAAGTTGGAAATAAAATTGAAAAAGTTAAACGCAGAGGAGTTGATGTAATAGTGGCTTTAGATGTGAGTAGAAGTATGAATGCTGAAGATGTTCAACCCAGTCGTTTAGCCAGAGCCAAGCAAACTATTTCGGAATTGATAGATCAATTGGAAAATGATCGTATAGGATTGGTGGTATTTGCCGGACGTTCTTATTTGCAAATGCCGGTTACTACTGATTATGCTGCTGCTAAAATGTATTTGAGTGCCATCAATACCGATTTAATTGCGAATCAGGGAACGGATATTGCTTCAGCCATTGATGTGGCGAATCAAGCCTTTCCATCAAAGGAAAAAAAGTACAAAGCATTAATCATAATCACGGATGGTGAAGATCATGAAGAGAATGCAGTGTTAGCCGCAAAGGAAGCTAATGATAACGGGGTAATCATCAACACAGTAGGTATCGGTATGCCGGAAGGGGCGCCTATTCCGGTTTACAGCAACGGTACTAATTTAGGCTATAAAAAAGACAACAATGGCGGTACGGTAATTTCTAAATTAAATGAATCGGTATTGAAAGCTATTGCCCAAGCCGGTAAAGGCAATTATTATCATTTAGGCAATACACAAGATGAAGTTAAAGCGGTAGCAACAAGTATTAATAAAATGGAACAACGAACCATCGATGATCATCAGTTTACGGATTATGAAAGTTATTTTCAGTATTTCCTTTTAATTGGTCTAGTGCTATTGGTGATCGAATTTTTACTATTTGAAACGAAAACCAAATGGCTAAAAAAAGTTAGTGCCTCGTTTATTCTAATCCTAACCTTAACTTGCATACATCCCAACACTTCTTCTGCACAATGGTTTAATACTATGCCCGAACGGTATTGTGCACGACAAGGCTTGGAAGCATTAAAACAAAAGAATTATACAAGGGCAGATTCTTGTTTCGATGCCGTACTTAAAATAGATAAGAAATTTGCTGAAGCGTATTTTAATTATGGCAATTCAAAATATGCACAACAAGCGTTTGATACGGCACGAGTGTTTTATCAAAAGGCCATTGCTTATTTTAAAGATCCGGTGCAACAAGCCAGAGCTTATTATAATATCGGCAATTGCTATATGGAGAATCGGGAATATGAAACGGCTATTCAATATTATCGGAAGGCGTTGTTGCGCAATGCGAATGACTTGGATAGTCGATATAACATGGCTTATGCGAAGGCGCTTTTAGAAAACGAAAAGCGTAACAATAAGTCGAATAAAAATAAGAACCAACAAAAGCAACAACAGGAGCCTAAACCAAGTGCGCTAGCCTTGCAAATGAAAAAGAAAGCAGATGAGTTAATTGCAAAACGGGATTACAGTGGTGCCTTGAATTTAATGGAGGATGCGATGAAGAAGGATACAACCATTAAAATTTATCATGATTATATGCAGCGTTTAAAAGATGTAATTGAAATTAACAAATAGAATGAAAAAGATACTTTTCAGCATATTGGTTTTATTTACATTGATTGCCTCTGTTCGGGCGCAATCAGCAGACGTGTTTTTTCATGATGCTGCCAAATACTATTGTGCAAATGATTTTAAAAAGGCCAAAGCTGCTATACGCGAAGGATTATGGAAGAATCCGAATGATGAAAAATTAAAAGCCTTATTGAAAAAGATTGTGAAGAAGGAACAAGAAAACCAAAAGAAGGAACAACAGAAAAAAGAACAAGAACAAAAAGATAAGAAAAAGCAAGAGCAACAACAAAAGGAGCAACAACAAAAGGAACAACAACAAAAGCAACAGCAGCAACAAAAAGAACAGCAAGATAAAAAACAGCAACAACAACAAGAGCAGCAAAAGAAAGAACAACAAAAGCAAGAACAACAGAAAAAAGCAGAACAAGCTGCCGGTGCTAAGAAAGAAGATAAGAAAAAAGGGACACAAGGAGTAACCGCCAATAAATATAAAAAGGAAGAGGCTGATCGCTTGTTGATGGCGCTACGTGCACGTGAACAAAAAACTAAAAATAACTTAGATAAAAGAAAGAAATTGAGCACTTCACGTCAATCTGATAAGGATTGGTAAAATTGAAAACAGCTATGATGAAATTTAAAGCGCTCTTGATTATAGTCGTAAGCCTGCTTTTGCAAATGCAGGTAATGGCTGCCGGCATTAAATTTACTGCTTCTTCACAAAAAAATCCGGTAACAGTAAATGAAATGTTTCAGGTTAGCTACACCATTGAAAATGCCAATGTGCAACGTTTTGTAAATCCCAATTTTGCA
>JAHEYX010000059.1 GCA_023251415.1 Chitinophagales bacterium | reverse complement strand
TTAATCGATCTACTGCAGTTGCCAATCCCATACCTATGGCCGTTCCATCGTCTACCATTCCGCTGTGGATTTCACGGAATAAGTTTTTTAATACGGCGTGATCAGCTGTTATCGGGCATTGCGTAAAACTTTCTCCGGCAAATATGACTAATCCAATACGATCATTTTTACGGGCATCGATAAATTCCGTACCCAATTGCTTAGCTGCTTCTAAGCGATTGGGGGTAAAATCTAAGGCCAACATACTTCCCGAAATATCCATGCTCATCACAATATCAATACCTTCGGTTGTTGATTCTTCGGTTGCCGAATGATTTTGTGGTCGGGCTAATGCTATCACCAATAAAATAAATGCGGCAATACGCAATACGGTTAAAAATTGATCGGCATAACTTTTCCATCCCGCTCCTGCAAATTTTAACCCGTTAATGGTTGATAAAGTCAGACTGGCTTTTTCACGATTTGCGAATGCATATTTCCAAATCAACAACAATGGTATTAATCCCAACAATAGAAAATACCACGGCGCAGCAAAATCATACCCTAATAGTTTCATTTTACGCTTGCTTTTGGTGGTGGAGGAATGGTGTTAAGAATAAAATGCTCGGCAGCTTGCAGGTGTTGCTCCATTTCATTTAATGCAGGTTGACCTTTTGCAAATTTCACCAAGTCGGCTGCCAACAAAATAGTTTCTAATGATTGAATCGCCGTTTTATCAAAACGCTTGCGATTTAATGCCGTAATTAACTCTATGGTGGTAGATTCCATGGCTGCCACTTCAAATTGGCGTTCGATATAAACCCGAAGTATGTCGGTCAAACGGGTATAAAATAATTTATATTGTTGCTGATTGGGTAATTGTTCAGCAGCTAATCGTTTCAATTCTTTCAAAGCCCATTCATGTGTCGGTACGCCCGGAGTAGGCATGGCTAACGTTATGTTTGCTTTCTTTTGTTTACGAATTACGAACCAATAAATTAAAAACAACATCACTAACAACAAAATACCGCCAAGTACATAAATCCATAAATACTCGCGCCATAGAAATGGAATCACCATTGGTTTCTTGATGTAGTGAAACAGTTTCATGGTATCGATGCTAATACCTTTCACATAAAAGGAAACCGGTGCAGTAAATAAACTATCGGTTTGATTTTGATGCCAATAAAGCAATTTGAATACCGGTAATTTCAAAGCTCCGGAGTCAAATGCCATCAAGGTTACACGTTGGTGTAGGCTGTTGGCAGCAGAATCGATTGGGCCAACACTTACTAAATCAATGCTTGCCGTTGAATCGGATTGAAAATCAGGAAGCAGTACTTTCGTATCTTCATTAATCTCATTGACATACAAATCCATTTGAATCGGACTACCTATCTGGTAAGAAGTTGTATCTAATTTTACAGCAACAGTTGGTGCATGATAACCTGCTTTTGGTGTTGCCCCCTTTTGTGCATAGGCTGTAAACTGCAGTAAACATAAAAAGAGTAGCCCGACACTTTTAATCAAGTGCAGTTTCATAAAACGCCCATCGAAACAAAATCCTTTCATGCTTAACGCTTTTTAAAAAACTGACGCAATAATGGAACGTAATTATCATGTGTACCTACACTTAACAAATCGGCTCCATTTTTTAAAAATTGGTTTTTCAAATACAACACATTGTTCAAATAGCTTTGTTGGTATTGTTCACGAACCTTCTTGCTGCTAAAATCAATCCACCGGCATTCTCCCGTTTCTGCATCCTGAACTTTCGCCAAACCGATATCCGGAATTTGGCGTTCCTTTTCATCAAAAATTTGCAAACCGATTAAATCATGCTTTTTAGAAACAATTTTTAATGGTTCTTCATAACCGGTCGCAATAAAATCACTTAACACAAAAGTGATGCACCGTTTCTTAATGATATTATTAAATGAACGCAAAGCAGTTCCAATATTGGTTCCTTTGAGTTTGGGTTCATAGGTTAATAATTCACGTATGATGCGAAGGATATGCGATTTTCCTTTTTTGGGTAGAATAAATTTTTCGACATCGCTACTAAACAACAACAAACCAACTTTATCGTTGTTCTTAATGGCAGAAAATGCTAAAACTGCACACAGCTCGGCGATCAATTCATTCTTATGTTGTTGTTGAGTTCCAAACATACTACTACGGCTCACATCCACCACTAACATTAACGTAAGTTCGCGTTCTTCTTCATACACCTTTACATAAGGCGATTGAAAACGTGCAGTAACATTCCAATCAATGGCGCGAATATCGTCACCGTATTGGTATTCGCGCACTTCACTGAAACTCATACCACGTCCTTTGAAAGCACTGTGGTATTCGCCGGCAAATACGTGATTACTTAAACCACGCGCCTTTATTTCAATTTGACGAACCTTTTTTAATATGTCGGAAGTTTGAAGCACTGCGTTTATTTACAATTTACTAATTAAGCTCTTGTTCTATTGTAGTTAACTACTAAGGCACTTCAACGGTATTTAAAATTTCGCTGATGATATTTTCCGAAGTGATATTCTCTGCTTCTGCTTCGTAAGTAACACCTATACGATGGCGCAATACATCATAACTAACCGCACGTACATCTTCCGGAATTACATACCCTCTGCGTTTAATGAATGCATAGGCTTTTGCTGCTAATGCCAAGTTAATACTAGCACGAGGCGAGCCACCAAAACTAATGAGTGGTTTTAATTTACTTAGTTTATAATCTTCCGGGTTACGAGTTGCAAAAACAATATCTAAAATATAGCGTTCAATTTTTTCATCCATGTACACTTGCTTCACCAACTTACGTGCATTAATAATTTGGGCCGGACTCACTACATTTTGAATAGTGCTTGCTATTTCTTGCATGTGTTGACGAATGATCATACGTTCTTCTTCATGAGAAGGATAAGTAATTTGAACCTTTAACATGAAGCGATCCACTTGTGCTTCAGGTAATGGATAGGTACCTTCTTGTTCAATTGGGTTTTGCGTTGCAAGTACTAAAAACGGTTCATCCAATTTAAAAGTATGGTCACCAATGGTAACTTGACGTTCTTGCATGGCTTCTAATAAGGCACTTTGAACTTTTGCCGGAGCACGGTTAATCTCATCTGCTAAAATAAAGTTGGCAAACACAGGGCCTTTCTTGATATTAAATTCACCCTTACCTTGATTGTAAACCATGGTACCGATTAAATCGGCAGGGAGCAAATCGGGGGTGAATTGAATGCGGCTGAATTTACCATCTACAGCGGCAGCCAATGTTTTTATGGCTAATGTTTTTGCCAAACCGGGTACCCCTTCCAACAGGATATGTCCATGCGTAAGCAAGCCAATTAACAAGCGTTCAATCATGTACTTTTGACCGATGATATTTTTACCGACTTCTAACCATAGCAAATCGATAAAGGCCGATTCTGCACTTATTTGTTCATTAAGCGCTTTAATATCAATAGCAACGTTTTGTTCCATGTTTTTATAATTTGGACGACAAAAATAAAAGTCTCCTTTTGTTTTGTCGATTTTAGGGAAAGCTCTTTTTCTAAAAAAGTGTTAATAGAAAAAGCTTGAAAGCATATTGAAATATAGTATTTGGCGGTAAAGGAATGCGCGTCGTTCTAGATTCATTTACACCCTTACAAAGTAGTGTTTTTTCGCATAAATCTCCATTTAATTTATAGTTTTGCACGATGGAAATAGCTATTCTTAAATCGAAGATTCACCGTGCCACCGTAACCGAAGCCAATTTGAATTATGTGGGCAGTATTACCATAGATGAAGCATTGATGGATGCTGCTAATTTAATTGAATATGAAAAGGTGCAAGTAGTGAATAACAACAATGGAGAGCGTCTTGAAACCTATATCATTAAAGGCGAACGCCATTCAGGGGTGATTTGTTTGAACGGAGCCGCAGCCAGAAAAGTACAACCGGGCGATATAGTAATTATTATAGCTTATGCGACTATGGAATTTGAAGCCGCAAAGAAATTCAAGCCGGCCTTGGTTTTTCCGGATGCTAAAAACAAAATCGAAAAGAAACGTAAAAAATAAGCTTTTACGTTTACCCAACTTACCATGAATAAAATAGTTAAATCTGCCTTACAATTGGCGTTTTTCCTGGGTTTAGGAATTTTACTGATTGTTTGGATATACAATGGTTTAACTCCGGAGCAATTGTCGAATTGTAAAACGGCTTTTTTGAATGCCGATTTGCGCTTCATCGGTTTGATTATTATCGTTGGTATTTTCAGTCATTATTTTAGAGCCGTTCGTTGGCGCTTACTCATGAAACCCATGGGTTATCAACCCGGTTTATTAAACACCTTCAGTGCCGTATTAATCGGCTACTTGGCCAATCTCGCCTTTCCGCGTTTAGGGGAAGTAACCAAATGTGGAATATTAAATCGTTACGAAAAAATTCCGGTTGATAAATTGGTAGGCACCATCATAATCGAGCGCTTATTTGATATGGTTTGTTTGGTTATTGTGATGGTAATTACTGTCATCACACAACTCTCCTTATTGCAACAATTTTTTACGACCAACATCGCACAACCGCTTCAACACAAAGTTCAGCAGTGGTCGTTGGGTATGTTACTTGTGGTATTGCTACTGGCTTGCCTATTTGGCATCGGTGCTTTTTGGTGGTTACGAAAAATGAGTCGATCCGGTAAGTTCAGTAAATTCAATAGTTTTATTAGTGGTATTGGTGAAGGAATGCGCAGTATGCTGCAAATGAAAAATAAAGGTTTGTTTTTGCTTTATACACTGGCCATTTGGGGTTGCTATTTAACGATGCAACAACTAGCCTTTTACACTATTTCGGCTACTGCACACCTACCCATTGGTGCAGCCTTATCGTGTATTTCATTTGGAAGCTTAGGCGTAATTGCCACTCAAGGCGGTATAGGGGCCTATCATAAAATTATTATGGAAACGCTTACCTTGTATCAAATACCTGCCGAATATGGTTTTGCTTATGCCTGGGTAAGTTGGAGTACACAAACCTTGGTGATGGTGGTTGGAGGCTTAGCCGCATTCATTTACTTACCACTTATTAATAAAAAGGCGCATTCAATCGGCTCTGAAAGTTAAGATTTTAGAAAAGTAGTACACCACACAATAGGTTTTGTTAACATTATTGTTTAGGCATTTCGGCTTCCTCCACTTACTTTCGCAAAGCATTTATGGAAGCCACTACTCGTTTAAATACGTTTAAACCTACTACTGAACATTTTGATCGCCTACTCGATTTAGTGAATCAACTAAATGCGACCGGGCAATTCGAGCAGGAGCTTAGCCTACCGCATCATATCGGCACGGCACGTAAACATGAATTAAATCAAACGACTAAAGGATTAGCATTAACACTTTACGAGTTTACTTTCAACTATGACTTGCCTATTGATGAATCGCATTTGCAACTAAAAATTGCTGCACGTCAAGAGCCTAATCAATTACCTGCTTTACATTTGCAATTTTGTTTTCAATCGCACGCGTTTAAGAATTTGGTGCTCCAAAAAGGAGAAGCTGTTTATGCTTTTCAATTAACACTCGGGCATAATTATTTAATCGCTTTTACCGAAGATTTAAAATACGAATTGCCTTTGGAAATGGAACAAGCGCTCAATTTAACGGTGCCCGTAAGTTTGCATTCCATCGAAAACTTAAGCGGCAAACTGCAATTGTATTGTAAGCAATTGGCTTCTACCAAATTAGCCTCCGGCATTCGTAAAAATATTTATTTGGAAAGTAAAGTATTAGGATTACTGAATTTTTTATTTCAACACTTTAACGAAAGCAATACTGCTGTTTCGAATAATAAATTTAAAATCAAAGCAGCCGATTTACCTAAACTTCAGGAAGCCAAATCAATTTTATTGCAGCAGTTACGCGAGCCACTTACCATATCGGAGCTTGCACGTAAAGTAGGCTTAAATGAGAATTATTTGAAGCGTGGCTTTAAAGAATTATTCCACACCACCATACACGAGTTTATTCAGGTAGAGCGTGTAGAAAATGCAAAAATTTTACTTCAACAAAAAGGAGCCAGTGTATCGCAAGTTGGGTATGAACTTGGGTTTTCCTGTGTCAGTCATTTCAGCGCCTCCTTTAAAAAAATAACGGGTATCAATCCTAGTGAGTTAATAAGCTCAGTTACGGAATAGTTGTTGGCTTTTGTTTAAAAGCGCAACTACGTAATTATAATAGTGTAACTTTGAACTTCGACTAAACTCCTGTTTATCGGATAAGCGGCAGTTTAGCCCTTAAAACTTTTAACAATTTCAATTTTATGGCAAAGAATAAAACCTGGCACGAAGAACATTCAGAGTCTCTTAGTTTTGGACAACGATTAGCTGATAATGTAGCTACCGGAATGGGATCTTGGTCGTTTATCATCATCCAATCTTTAATTGTGTTAGTTTGGATGGCATTAAATATTATTGGCTTTTTACAACATTGGGACCCGTATCCTTTTATTCTACTCAATTTGCTGTTTTCAACACAAGCGGCCTATGCAGCACCAATTATTATGATGTCGCAAAACCGTCAAAGCGAGCGTGATCGAGCTCAAGCACAAGCCGATTATGAAACAAATCTTGAAGCTAAATTAGAAATTGAGGCTTTGCAAAAACACCTTAATATTTTGGAAGTTGAAAAATTAGATAAAATTTTAAAACTCCTGCAAGAGCTTAAATTAAATGAACAAAAGTAATTAAACTAAGCTGCCTTCAAACCGGCATTCAAGCAGCCATGGGCTTGTAATTACCCTTCTGCATCCATCATCAGATAGGCTTTAATAAACCCATCTAATTCACCGTCCATTACCGGTTGTATATTGCCTACTTCAAAATCGGTGCGGTGATCTTTAATCATTTTATAAGGATGGAAAACATAACTGCGTATTTGTGAACCCCATTCGATTTTCTTTTTGGTGGCATTTATTTTATCACGTTCTTCGTTAAGTTTACGTAATTCCAATTCATACAATTGGCTCTTCAACATTTTCATCGCACGTTCACGGTTGCCCGATTGACTTCTTTCAACTTGACAAACCACCACGATACCTGTTGGTTTGTGCGTGAGTTGAACTTTCGTTTCTACTTTATTTACATTCTGCCCACCGGCACCGCCACTGCGTGAAGTTTGCATTTCAATATCCGCGTCGTTAATTTCAATTTCAATAGTATCATCCACCATCGGATAAACAAACACCGATGCAAAAGAGGTATGGCGACGAGCATTGCTATCAAACGGTGAAATACGCACCAAGCGATGAACTCCTGATTCGCCTTTCAAAAAACCAAATGCAAATTCACCATCTATTTCGAGTGCTACGGATTTAACACCGGCCACATCACCTTGTTGCATTTCTACTTCAGTAACTTTAAAACCTTGTTTTTCGGCGTACTTTAAATACATGCGCAGTAACATCGAAGCCCAATCGCAACTTTCAGTTCCGCCGGCACCGGCATTGATAGTTAACACACAAGGTAAAGCATCTTCAGGCTTATCAAGTGTTGCTTTAAATTGCAAATCTTCTATAGCTTCTAAGGCTTTTTTGTATTGTTGATCTACTTCTTCTTCACTTACTTCGGCTGCTTGAAAGAACTCGTACAATACCGCAAGGTCATCAATTACACTTTTTGTTTTAGCAAAGGCATTAATCCAAAACAATTCTGTTTTAATGGATTTCATAATAGATTCGGCACGTGCAGGGTCGTTCCAGAAATCGGGTGCTAAGGTTAAGGCTTGTTCTTGACGGTGTTTTTCGATGCGGTTATCGATGTCAAAGGAACCGCTGTAAAGCCACGGTGCGCTCCTGTACGGTCTTCAGGTTATCGGAAGTCATGAGTTGATGAATTGAGTAGCTATAAAAAAATAGCCGGCATTCCGTTCTTCACGTATGCCGGCCGATTCTATTGTATTTCGTTATTTAAAAGCGTTAATGCCGGTTACATCCATTCCGGTAATCAATAAATGAATATCGTGAGTACCTTCGTAAGTTACAACAGATTCCAAATTCATCATGTGGCGCATGATTGAATATTCTCCTGTAATACCCATGCCACCGTGAATTTGACGTGCTTCACGAGCCACGTTCAAAGCCAATTCTACGTTATTACGTTTAGCCATAGAGATTTGAGCAGGAGTAGCGCGGTTTTCGTTTTTCAAAACCCCTAAACGCCAAGTCAATAACTGCGCTTTGGTAATTTCTGTAATCATTTCGGCCAATTTCTTTTGAGTTAATTGAAATCCTCCGATTGGTTTACCGAATTGAATACGTTCTTTCGAATAACGCAACGCACTGTCGTAACAATCTAAAGCTGCGCCCAAAGCGCCCCAAGCGATACCGTAACGGGCCGAACTTAAACAACCCAATGGTCCTTTTAAGCCTTTCACATTTGGTAAAATATTTTCTTTAGGCACTTTCACATTATCAAATACCAATTCACCGGTAGCACTGGCGCGTAAGCTCCATTTACCGTGTGTTTCAGGAGTTGTAAAGCCTTCCATACCGCGTTCAACAATTAATCCGTGAATTTCACCGGCTTCATTTTTAGCCCAAACTACAGCCACTTGTGCAAATGGGGCATTGCTGATCCACATTTTAGCACCGTTTAATATCACATGATCTCCGGCATCTTTATAGTTGGTAACCATACTTCCCGGATCAGAACCGTGATTTGGTTCAGTTAAACCAAAACAGCCCAACCACTCACCACTGGCTAATTTAGGTAAGAATTTACGACGTTGCTCTTCGCTTCCGTAAGTATAGATTGGATACATTACTAAAGAACCTTGAACAGAAGCTGTGCTGCGGATTCCGCTATCACAACGCTCCAATTCCATCATCATCAAACCATAACTGATTTGATCTAAACCGCCACCACCGTATTCAACAGGAATAGTAGGTCCAAAACAACCCATTTCGCCTAAACGCTTTACCAAATGTTGTGGAAATTTAGCCTGTTGCGCATGTTCTTCAATAATAGGGCTGATTTCAGCTTTTACAAACTGACGAATACTGTCGCGAATGAGTTTGTGCTCATCGGTTAACAATTCATCCATTAAGTAATAATCGTGATACTGGAATTTATCGGTATACATAAGGTGTTTTTAAGCTCCCTTGCGGGTTTGGTTTGAAATTTCGGGTTTATATTCTCAAAATCCGGAGCGCAAAAATAGCATAAAAACGTAAAACGAAGAAACCCCAAGCAAAGATTATTGGGGGCGCTTCGGCTGTGTAAACGTTTCCGATTGAAAAAAAATTAAATGTTTCAAGCCCATCCACTCCTATCGGTAATTGGTAGTTATAGGGCGGTAAAGTTGTTTTATTTGTCGATTTTTAGTGGTTATTTTGGACAAACATTTTTTATGAATACAACTGCTATTCAACATGTAATGAATCAAATCAGCCCCTTAAACTGCGAATGTTGGGATGATTTCTCTTCTTATTTTACCGAACGCCACGTGCGTAAAGGCGATATCCTGTTAAAAGCAGGTGAAGTTTGTAAACACGTATACTTTGTCAATAGTGGTTTATTACGCTGCTTTTATTATAGCCAAGAAGATGATCGTGAAGTTACCGGTGAGTTTTTTGCCGCTAATTGTTTTTTAACTGATTATTTCAGCTTTGCAACCCAACAACCAACCAACATTCATATTCAAGCTTTAGAAGATTCTGAATTAATATCCATTCCTCGTCCGGGTATTTATGCGCAATACGATAAATATCACATGGCAGAGCGTTTTGGTCGATTGATTGCCGAAAAAAGTTTTATCGATATGTTTAATGCCGTGGTGATTCAAAAAACGCTTTCACCCGAACAACGCTACAAAATACTTCAACAAGAACGCCCCGATTTATTTGATCGTGTTCCTTTGCACCTGATCGCTTCTTATTTGCGCATTACCCCCGAACATTTAAGCCGTATACGCAAAAAAATTGCTACCACACGTCGTAGTAAAGCCGTTACTAAATTAAAAGTGGCCTAATGCCTAATGCTTATTTATTGGTTTGTTTTGATGGTTATTGCGGTTTGTGCAATGGCACTGTCGATTGGTTAATGCGTCACGATAAAAAACAACGATTTCGCTATACCTCTTTGCAATCGAAGTATGCTCAACAGCTATTAGCCAACTACCAACTTAGCGAATTGCCGGACTCGATACTTGTGCTTGCTAACGGGAAAGTATACACACAAGCAAATGCTGTTTTATTACTATTAAACGAATTAAGTGGAGTTTGGAAGATGCTTGCTGCAATTGGAAAACTAGTTCCAATAAGTATCTCTAACCGATTCTATCGTATTATTGCTAAAAACAGGTACCGCTGGTTTGGAAAACGTGAAACTTGTAGAATACCCAATGCATCGGAAAAAGCTTTGTTTTTCGAATAAGCTATTAACCCTTTCGAATCAAATACCGATTTAGTGAAGCAATAGTGTTGTAAAATTCTACTTTACGATAATTATTTGATAAATTGGCAATCAACCAACTTAGTAAGCAGATGGGGATATCCAACAAGTATATCCTGTTGTTAAATGCAAGCTCACCAATGAAATCGCCTAGTGCAAAGCCACTGGTAAAAGAAAATATGGTGCTTGCCTTCGTATTGCGCTTATACCTTTTCCAATGCACATTCGCCATGGAATCTTTTTGTACCCTATCATTAATCCATGCATTAGAAATCAAACTGTCTTTGTAACGAAAACACGTTTTACCATTCGGCATCATTTCACTTTTAATGGTATCAACTGTTTGTGCATGGAGCATGTTAAACAAGAACTGAAAAACACAACTGCAAATGATTATTTTAAAATACTGCATAAGCTGAACTATTTAGCTCGTCGCACAAGGTATTGATTAATGGCTTCTATCGTCCTAATATACTCCTGTCTACGGTATACGTTACAAGGAATAGCAAGTAGAATTAATGCAGCACCAACAGGTAATAAAACAATACTATACTTAGTTCCTAGTCCTTGTTCAACAATAAAATCACCTAAACAAAAACCGCCGGCAAAACCAAAAACAGTAGTTCCGATACCATTACGCTTCACATGTCGCCAATGTTCTAATGCCGTAGCGTCTAATTGGGCGTGCTCGCCTCCCCAATTGCGGGTAATAATTTTACCTTGATAGCGGTAATGGACATCACCATTAGGCAGCACCACCTTTTCTATCGTATCTATTGTTTGCGCGCGAATTGCGGTACTTATCAGTAAAAATAGACCGCTTATAAAAAGTGTTTTTACTAATTTCAATTTCATCCATTTAATCTTTATAGTATAAAAAATAATAGGCTTCCACATTATCCAAGTAAGCCCCATCAAAACCGGCATCGATAATTTTCTTGACATATGAATCATCATTTCCATAAATAATCGCTTGCCAATCTTTATTCCAATAATTTACCCAGTATTCATCCGGATATCCCTCATACCTTTTCTTTATCCAAAGCGGATGATGCCTGAACCATGTTTTCTTCCAGTAATACCTGTACTTTTCGGCTGCTCCAATATTGATGTACGAAATTAATAAACGTTTACCTCCGTGCGCCTTTGTTTTCAGTTGTTGTAATTCGCTTGCTGTATATGCCTCATCACCAAAAAACAAATCCATAATAACCACATCAAAATCCGTTGCTGCTACTTTACTCAATAAATCTTGCTTTGATGAAAAATTAGATTGATCAATTAAGTAAAGATAATTTGATGCATCGGCCATGGTTGTTATATCGCGGGTATTGCTGCGAATA
>JAHEYX010000377.1 GCA_023251415.1 Chitinophagales bacterium | reverse complement strand
CCTTTAGTTAATAAATAATTTTTGATTTAATTGCATAAATGGATATTAATTCCTATTATTGCTTGTTGAAATATAGTTACCTTAAAAGCTATGTTAACAAAATACAATGAAAACTAAAATTACTCACCTTTTATTTGGGCGAATAATTCTTTTTTTAGCGATTATTTTTATGCTAAATCAAGAAGCTATTTATGCTCAATGTACTCCCAATATTGGGTTCGAACAAAATAATTTTGCAGGCTGGCAATGCTTTACCGGAACATGCTGCCCGATTTCTGCGTCTGTATTGGGGCAAGTTGCCGGACGTCATGATATTACCAATTCTACAATGGCGAACGACTATTACAATATGTTGCCTGTGGTTTGTCCGTATCTTGGTTATGGTGCTCATTCTTTAAAATTGGGTAATGATCAAACCGGTGCTGAAGCTGAGCGTGTAAGAACAAATTTTGTTGTTACTTCAGCAAATGCATCTTTGATTTACCGTTATGCTGCAGTAATGGAAAACCCTTCTCACACCATTACTGATCAACCACGTTTAGAATTTAGTGTTTATGATAATGGTCCGGCAAATAACATGTATGCAACTCCGGTGCTAGTTCAATGTCCGTCATTAATTTTCCAAACTCCATCTTCCTCAACAAGCTTACCACCGGGTTGGTATGTTTCTCCTAATCTATCTACATCCGGAGCAGCTCCGGTGTATTGTTCAAATTGGATTCCTGTTTCTGTAAACATGGGTTCATTAGTTGGTCATTCTGTAACCGTTGAATTCGCAACAGGTGATTGCGCTTTAGGTGGACATTTCGGTTATGCTTACATCGATTTAAATTGTGGTGCCTTTTCCATCGTGAATGGCTACTGCCCTGGTTCAACCCAAGCTGTATTGTATGGGCCTCCGGGTTTTGCAAACTATATTTGGGATACTGCCGGCACCGGATTACCTTATATTCAACAAGGTCCAATTGATTCTATCGTTTTAATTAGCCCTGATTCTAATGTGATTTATTCGGTTGTTTTGGTACCACCAAATGGAGCCGGTTGTCAAGATACATTATATGATACCATTCATGTTCAACCACGTCCATCTGCTTATTTCCATTACAATGCTATTGCTTGTGCAGGGGGCTTGGTTACTTTTTATGATTCTAGTGTTACGCATATTTTAGGATCAAACATTGTTTCATGGAATTGGGATTTTGGTGATCCGAATTCGGGTGTCGTCAATAATCATAGCACCAATCAAAATCCGCAACATGCTTTTTCAGCCCCCGGAACCTATAATGTATCTCTTATTGTTACATCCGATATTTCATGTGTTTCAGATACCACCGTACAATCAATAACAGTAGTACCACCTCCGCCAGTAAATCCGGATGCAGGTCCTAATGTTACACTTTGTAAATATGATACCACCAATTTACAAGCTACCGCAAATGCAGCTTTTGGCCCTTACACCTATTCTTGGAGTCCGGCTAATTTGCTTTCTAATGATTCTATTCCAAATCCGGTTGCACATAATTTAGTTACAACAACATTCATTGTTACTGTAACTGATCCAACCGGTTGTGCCTTGTTTGATTCAGTAAAAGTAATCATTGCAGGTGCACATCCTGTATTTAATATTACTGGCGATGACACCATTTGTCCGGGCGCATCCGATCAATTAGGTATTAACAATACCAGTCCGGATCCAATACCGGCAAGTGCTACTTACTTATGGGCACCGGTTACTGCTTTATCCTCTGCCTTAATTGCTAATCCAATAGCAACTCCGGTAAATACAATAACCTATGCAGTAACTATTAATGATAATGGTTGTTCGGCTTCTCGTTTTTTTACTATTAATATTGATAATAGAAATACCTTGGCAGCTCCAAGCGACACAACCTATTGTTTAGGCAATAGCGCTCACCTTTATGCCATGACAAGTGGTCCGGCGCCTTCCGGAGGATTTGCTTATAATTGGACACCTGCTACCAATTTATCAAATCCGTCAGCTCAAAATACATTAGCTAATCCAACAACAACAACAACCTATACTGTTACAACAACAACATATGGCGGATGTGTATTATCAGATAATGTTGTTGTAAATGTCGGTCAGCCGTATCAATTAGAACTTGCAGATTCCATTCAACCTTGTTTTAATAAACCGATGGCTGTAGTATTAAATAATTTAAAACCGGATGTGAATCATTTCTTTTGGAGTATTGATATCAGTTCCGGTGAAGTAAATTGTGCGGATTGTCCAACAGCAATTGTCAATGTTAATCAAGGGGTTTGGTTGTATGTGTTAACATCTAATACGTTAGGTTGTATAGTAGGCGATTCCATTTGGGTTAGCCCGATTGACTGTCCGGATATTATAGTACCATCAGCATTTTCTCCAAATGGTGATGGAAAGAATGATTTTTTCTTTATATTGGACCGCCATTTTTTAGCATTAAACTACTTTGAAATTTATAATCGTTGGGGAGAAAAGGTTTATAGCACAGTTGATTTAAATGCAAAAGGATGGGATGGGACTTACAGAGGTCAATTGCAAGATATTGGAGCGTATATTTATAAAATTCAAGCAGTAGACAGGGCTGGAGAAGTCAAAAACAAAACGGGAAACATTACTTTAATCAGATAAATAAATACAAATGAAAAACTTTAAAACTATCAATAAATCCTTAAAACTAAAAACTATGAAAAAGCAAATTTTAACATTAGCAACCTTACTCTTATTAAGTTTTGGCGCTTTTGCACAACAAGGCACAACGGCTAGTGCACCCGTAAAGCGCATACCGGTTCAAATGATTGATAAGGCGCACAACCCTGTTCGTCATTGGAGAATTTATGTATTTGAAACAACAAATGCTACCGATTTACTAAACGTTGCTGAAATTGCAAAAAAATTAGAAAAAGTGAAAGGCTTTTTGAATATGCAACCTTCTGTTAAAGAACAAGCAACTACCAGAAGAATCGTGCTTTATTTTGATGAAAA
>JAHEYX010000058.1 GCA_023251415.1 Chitinophagales bacterium | reverse complement strand
TTGCAGTGTGTATGGCTACTAACATGATGCCGAATAACTTATCGGAAGTTATTGACGGTATTTGTGCCTATATCGATAACAAAGAAATTTCTGTTCAAGAATTAACTCAGTTTGTTAAAGCACCTGATTTCCCAACCGGAGGTATTATCTATGGTATGGAAGGTGTTCGTCAAGGTTTATTAACCGGACGTGGTCGTGTGGTGGTTCGTGCCAAATACGAAATTGAAACCGATGCCAAAGGCAAAGAGAAAATTGTGGTTTCTGAAATTCCGTATCAAGTTAATAAGGCTTCTTTGATTGAAAAGACGCACCATTTGATGGCGGAAAAGAAAATTGAAGGCTTACGTGATTGCCGTGATGAAAGTGATCGTGAAGGGATGCGTATCGTTTACGACTTGCGTAACGATGCCGTAGCACAAGTGGTAATGAACCAGTTGTTTCAATACACCGAATTGCAAACCAGTTATGGTGTAAACAATGTGGCCTTGGTGAAAGGTCGCCCGATTCAACTCAATTTGCGTGATTTGATTCAACATTATGTTGAATTCCGTCATGAAGTGGTTGTTCGTCGTACTAAATTTGAATTAGCTGAAGCCGAAAAACGTGCACATATCTTAGAAGGGTTATTGATTGCCTTGGATCATTTGGATGAAGTCATCAAATTGATTCGTGCGGCGCAAACTCCGGATGAAGCACGTGAAGGCTTAATGAGCAATTTCCAATTATCCGAAATTCAAGCCAAAGCTATATTGGACATGCGTTTACAACGTTTGACCGGTTTGGAACGCGATAAAATTAAAGCCGAATACGATGAGTTGATGAAAACCATCAATTACTTGCGTGAAATATTGGCGGATGAAGGCTTGCGTATGAAAATCATCAAAGACGAAATGTTGGATATTCAAAAACGTTTTGGTGATGCCCGTCGCAGTGAAATAGTGTTGAATGCTGATGAAATCATGGACGAAGACTTAATCGACCGTGAGGATATGGTGGTTACTATTTCGCATTTGGGTTATATTAAACGTACTAAAGTAACCGAATACCGTGCACAAAACCGTGGAGGACGTGGTTCTCAAGGCGGTGCCACTCGTGATGAAGATTTTATCGAACATGTGTTTGTAGCCAATACGCACAATTATTTACTGGTGTTCACCGATAAAGGTAAATGTCATTGGATTAAAGTATACCAATTACCGGAAGGAACGAAAACCAATAAAGGACGTGCAATTCAGAATTTATTGCAATTAGAAGCCGGCGATAAAATTCGCGCCTATATTAATGTAGAGAAATTAAACGACGAAGAATTCTGTAAATCGCATTATGTAGTATTGTGTACCAAACAAGGTATTATCAAAAAGACCTTATTGGAAGAATTCAGCAATCCGCGCCGCTCCGGTATTATTGCCATCACCGTTAATGAAGGTGATCAATTGTTAGAAGCGAAATTGACGGATGGTAATTCACAAATTTTATTGGCTATTCATAGCGGACGCAGTATTCGTTTCCCAGAAGAGAAAGTTCGTTCAACCGGACGTAGCAGTGCAGGGGTTTATGGTATTGAAGTGGATGAAAGCAATGATGAAGTGATAGGTATGATATGCATCAATAAAGCAAATGAAAACTCTTCTATTTTAGTAGTAACTGAAAATGGTTTGGGTAAACGTACAGCTTTGGATGAATACCGTATTACCAATCGTGGCGGTAAAGGGGTTCGTACCTTAAATGTAACGGAAAAGACCGGAAAATTAATCGGATTCTTATCGGTTGAAGAAGATGATGATTTAATGATTATGTGTAAGTCAGGCATCACCATTCGCACATCTGTAGCGGATATACGTGAGGCTGGTCGTGCTACACAAGGTGTTCGATTGATTCGTTTGGAAGAGGGTGATGAAATAGCTGCCGTAACTAAATTGGATCGTGAAGAAGCTATCGTTCCTGTTGAAGGGGATGGGGTAGCAGCTTCGGATATTATAACTGATTCCACTACGGAAGCCGGTGATACTGCAGCAGCGGTAGAACCAACTCCGGAAGTATAAACTTGTTCGTGTTATAAAATTAAAAACGGGAAAGCCCGCTACGCAAGTGGCGGGTTTTTTTGTGGGGTATGTTTGTTCTAGATGTATAGTAAGGATGATTATTTTAGAGCAAGGAGCTATAGTTCCGAGTTTCAAGCGTAATTGAAACACAGATTTTTCTGATAAATTCGTTTCTAGCTAATTAATTACATCCATTAATTCGTCCTTTCAATAACGCAATTATATCCGTTATTATAAGAAATCAAGAATACGTTTTTGTTTTCTTAAAATCATTTAAACAGCGTGCAATCGCTTAGTTGATATTTCTTTTATGGCAAGAAAATGCTCTTCAGTTAAACCGATAGAAGGGCTAGTTTGCACTAAATGTGCTTTTAAAAAAGTAGGAAGTTCGTTTAGTGATTTGTCATCGTCAATAATTACAAAATTTTCATTTATACGATTATCATGAAACCAGTTTGCGATTTCATCTTTTCGACTACTATTCGTAGTATTTTCAGGCAGCGTTTTTATTTTTTTAATTGAAATTCCCCTATGTTTGAAAATACGAATCCATTCTTCAATACTAAATTTTGATTTATGGGAAGTAGTAAGCATAATGGTGTCATCTTCAGAAATTAAGTGCTGAAGTGTATTAGTAGCCTTATTACTAAAGGCCGGAAACCCATCATTTAAAAACGCAGGACTTTTCCAACTTTTTGCAGGAACCATAACACCATCAATATCTAAGAAGAATAGCATAGAAAGCAAAATTACACATTATTAAAGCAATTCAACTATATATTCTAATGCCATATTGTTAAACACCGAATCCTGAATATTTCTTGGATTTACTTCTGCAACAATTAATGAAAATAATGCAGCCATTTATAGTACATCGCTAACACCCTAAATTATGACATAGTAACTCAATTTGCTGAAAGTTTACCAACTAATTCATAAAAAAAACAGGAAATTCCACCTATAGAAACAGGAAATTCCATCTACCGCTTTTCATTTAAATAACAGTACTTTGTTCCGAAACAAATGAAGCCATACATATTTCGCTAAAACAGAAAAATTAGCCTAGGCAAATTGGTTTTGTTTATCGGGTACATAAGGGTAAACAGTAAACATAACAGCTTACCACTAAAAGCTTATTGTGCATTGTTATAAAACGTAACATAAACAAGTTTAATTAACGGAGTAGCCGAAAACCGAATAGAGTAGGCACAAAACAATCACAAATGAGTAACACAAAACAATCCAAAACACTAAAAAAATCAACCCAGAAATTGGGTGGTTGGATGCCACATGATTTACATTTAATGGAGCATTGGCTTAAGAAATTAATGAAAAGTTCTAAGGCAAAACCTAAAAAACTAATTCCTGAAATTGCTGCTTTGCGTGAATTGGTTTATGCCGACAATATCTTGCACTCCAATGTGCAATTGATGTTTTGGGAAGCATATCGTTTGAAGCAAAATACGCCATTGGATTGGCAACCGGAGCCCATCGATTTCGAACAATTTTTGGTGTTATTAAATGAAATCATGTACACCGCACCTGAAGCGTATCAAACCATAAGCGGAAAAAAGGAAGAAGCAGCCGGTATGATTGGATTTCCGATTAATGCCTTATTGGCTTGGCCTATGGCTACCAGTTATGGTTACGATGTGTTTTCAAATGCCTTAATCAATCAACAATTTAAAAAAATACTTAAACATTGGTCGAAGTTCCTGGTTACGCCTGAGTCGCGCTATACTTTGATCGATAATGATAAAAAGGATGAAGTAATTGCTTGGTTAAGTCCTAAGGCACAACAGGAGATGTTAGCCGTTGCTAAAGCAGCTTTGGGTGCAGGTAAGAATCCAATTCCGGAAAATGCACGGTTTGCGGATGTATTTAAATGTAATCCCAAGGATAACTATTATGGTTATAAGAGTTGGGATGATTTCTTTACCCGTGTGTTTTGTGATAATGTAAGACCGGTATCGCATCCAAAAGATGATTCGGTAATTGTAAATGCTTGTGAGTCGGCACCGTATCGCTTGTCGCATAAAGTAAAATTGTCGGATAAATTTTGGTTAAAAGGACAACCATACTCTTTAGAAAACATGTTGAATTTTGATGAACTGGCACCTCAGTTTGAAGGAGGCACGGTATATCAAGCATTTTTAAGTGCTTTAAGTTTTCACCGTTGGCACAGTCCGGTAAGTGGGACTATTAGAAAGGGATATATAATAAATGGAACCTACTATTTAGAAAGTTTAGGTCAAGGTTTTTATGATCCTGCCGGACCGGATGCAGCAGCACCTAATAATTCGCAAGGCTTTTTAACGGCAGTGGCAACACGTGCTGTAATTTTTATTGAAGCTGATAATCCTGAAATTGGTTTAATGTGTGTGATGCCTGTTGGTATGGCAGAAGTTTCCAGTTGCGAAATTACTGTGAAGGATGGGGATCATGTAAACAAAGGCGATCAATTGGGTATGTTCCATTTTGGAGGCTCTACACATTGTTTAATCTTCCGTAAAGGGGTTAAATTAGCATTCAAATTATATGGTGAAACTCCAAGTGAAAATGCCTCTACCAATATTCGTGTCAATACGGAAATAGCACGCGTTGTGAAGTAAGTCAATCAAATCGATTAAACTAATTAAAGGCTGTTCGGGTTAAAGGAACAGCCTTTTTTATGAAGTTATTATTAGTAGCTGGTGATGGGGCACGTTCACTTTATTGTATCCAATTTAAGGCTCAGCTTATCTATTGCAATTACGGCAATGCTTGGTTTTCATGTTTAATCCTATAAATATAGTAGCAGAATATCTTGAAATAGGAGCGTGTATTGAAAGTTGTGTAAGCAGGTTTTGGAATTAGAATAACTGTTTTATTTGGCAAAAATGCACTAGTAGAAATGCATAATGGATAAGGTATGGTTCTTTTAAAACGGTTTTATCATTCGTTTATTTGTAATAGATATACTATGTTTGGCGTACGGTAAGAATCATCTTAAAAGTTCGTTAGCAGCAATGCAAAGATCGATAACGCTATGAAGAAAATTACAGACATAAATCAAGGTGACTTATTGACATTTAAAGCGTCTGATGAAAAATATAAAGTCTTGCTTTGCACCAGTACAATTAAAGATAAAAGCCCACAGTACTTCACTTTTGCTGCTTTAACTTATAACGACAAAGAAAAACCGACTACCGAAAAAATCCTGAACTGCGACTTTTGGGGAATAGGAAATACAAGGAATGACTATTTTAAATATTCCGATATCCAACTTAATCAAATGTGGATTCTACACCCTGAGATTAAACCCTACTTTTTAGGTTCATACGGACTACTAATTTGGAGAAAAGACTTTATGAAGTTTAGAGACAATTTTGAATTTATTGGTAATTTGAAAATTGTTGACAATCTTGATAAAAATGGAAATGGTGGAATGAAAGCAAATGATTGGAATTTTATGAATGACTTCTTTACGAATAAAATAACTTATTTTTTAACTGACAAGGGACAACAAACTTTTAAGTTAAAAGCAATAATTAAAGTCGAGCCTTAATAGGAAAAGTAAAACACAAACAAATAACCCAGGTTATGAAGCAAGCGTGCAGACCACTTTTAATAATGCAGACTGTGCAAATTTTTAGCGCGGTGCTTCTTTATAAGTGGAGTACTGCTTGACAGATTTGTGTTCCGAAACGAAATAGTATCTATCATGCGTCAATAATTTAGCTCGATTTAAATATATAAAAAGACTAATACCTACTTATGAGTTGTATAAACAAGGAGCTTATACCACAACAGCAATGAGAAGTTAATGGCTACTGTGTTATTGTCTAAATCAGCTATAGTTAATTTCAGCTATTTCTGTTATATTTGATAAAATGTTGCCGCAACAACTTTTTGATTGACCAATTTAATTATGCTTTTTTACCATATTAAATTAACTTAAATGAAACAATACCTACTACTATTTTCGCTGTTTTTTTTCTTTGCTTGTAATAGTAATTAAAATGATGCAATTGCGATTTCTGAATATGGGTTAATACAAGGACTACAAAGTATTTCAAGTGTTGCTGAACATAATTTTATGGAAAAAATAGCAACTGATATTGAATTAATTAATTCCGATAAATCAGTTGTAATCGATACGGCAGAACTGTACTCCTTATTAGATAGTGCGAAAAAGGAAAATTTAATTAAAATTGGCTGCTTAACTACTATAGTCAAGGAGTACGATAATGAAATTAAATATAAAGATAAAGTATTGTATGCGGCTAAATTACTCCAATCGGCTTATAATAATGAGTTTAAATTGACAATAGTTATACTTGGGTCTACTACTGAAAATAGAATTCAATTATTAAACAAAAGAGCAGTCCCTAAAATGAAGAAAATTAGTAATGCCCAACACGAGGTAGACAAAGCTAATAAACAAATGCGGGAGAAATACAAAATAGATTTAGGCGATTTCATAATCAATTAAAATCAAACTGCAACTACTTGTTTTTAGAGCGCTAGTTATGGCACATTTTCTATGATTTTTGGATATACATTTATTTAATTCAACGTAATAAATGTAATTATACTTGTCACTTGTTGGGCTCCAATGATTTTATTCCTTCTTGAATATAGCCGTGTTAGAAAAAAAAATGTTTATGTACTTTGTGGATTTAAACAATACCTCCTCTATTTTAATGGGTTTGATTAGCGGTTGTTGAGGAGCTTTATAGTCCTTCAAACATTAGTAGTTGATAGTTGTCAATTATTTTACTGATTACAGGCTTCTAGCAACTTTTATGGCATTACCTTATTTTATTTTTGTATTACAATTTTTTTTTTGAATCAATGGTCCCCCATACTGTAATTAACTAAATTGTCTCAAGCTTGAACTGTTTAATAAAGCTTCAAACCAAAAAAACTATGGGTACAGTTTATAAAAAAATATCATTTAAAAAGTCAAAAATAATGAATTGTTATCTTACGAAACAAGGCAATCGTGCACATTAAGCCGGTAAAAAAAAGTGTTACTTTCAACTGCTAATGCATTCCTATTAAATCAATCAAAAATTCTACTATATTTGAATGCGAATAGGGGAGTAAGTTGTTTTCAGAATTTGAAGGCTACTTGCTTTTTCCATCAACCATAAAATCGCGTATAATTATGAAATCTGTTTTCGATAGTGCTACCCGAAATGAACTTATTGCACGCATTAATTCATTAACTCCCGAGAGCAAGGCGCTTTGGGGTAAGATGGATGTGGCGCAAATGATTAACCATTGTACGATAGCCGAAGACATGTACTCCGGTGCTGTTGAAGTAAAACGTGTATTTATTGGTCGATTAATTGGGAAGTTTATTCTTAAACAAGCATTAAAAGACGAAACACCTTTTAGGAAAAACTCTCCAACCAGTCCAACCTTACTGAAACCAACCTATACCGGTAACCTAGAAGCCCAAAAAGCTGAATGGATTAAACGTGTAAAACAATACGAGAACTATACGAATAGCGCATTTGTTCATCCTTTTTTTGGACCATTAAACAAAGAACAAATTGGGCAATTGGACTATAAACACATCGACCACCATTTGCGCCAGTTTGGGGCTTAAGTAAAATTATTTGTGTAGTCGTATAATTTAAAAGTTGGGTGGATTAAACATTTCTACTTAAATTAGTTGTGCCTTAATAGGTATTGTATAACTTTATACTACTTCTAATTGCCACTACACAATGAAATCCCCCTTTCAACTTTGTTACCTTATAACATTCCTTTTTATTTCAACCCTGGTTTCAGCACAACAAACCAATGTTGAATTAAGAAACGATTTTAAGAAATACTATGAGCAATATAGGGTAGAAGGCTCGGTTTTACTCTACGACCAAAGCCAGAGTAAATATATAAGCTATAATGATATACAAAACAAGCAACCCTTTACTCCTTCGTCTATCTTCAAAATATGCAATTCATTGATAGGTTTAGAAACCGGAATAATTAAGGATGAAAACTATGTAATTCAATGGGATAGCGTGGTACGTCAAAACCCAAACTGGAATAAAAACCATGATTTAAAATCAGCTTTCAAAAATTCAACTGTTTGGTACTATCAAGAATTGGCCCGACGCGTGGGTAAAACCCGAATGAAATACTGGCTAGATAAAGCCAATTTTGGTAATGCGGATACCAGTGGTGGTATTGATAAATTCTGGCTCAGTGGTGGATTGCGCATTAGTCCCGAACAGGAAATTGATTTTCTAAAACGATTGTACAACAACAAGCTCCCGTTTTCACAACGTAGTATGGATATTGTAAAAAAGATAATGATAGCTGAACAAACCCCATTTTACACCATTAGCTCAAAAACAGGCTGGGGCGCACAAGACAATAAAGATATCGGTTGGTATGTCGGATATTTAGAAAAGAACGGGCAGGTCTACTACTTCGTTAATTGTATTCAAACTGCAGATTATAACAATAACGACTTTGCACGCGCACGACAAGAAATTTGCTATCAAATATTGGATGACCTTCAACTTACTACCAAATGTTTATCGATCACCCAACTTTGTAGTGATTATTATATATATACCTCGTATCGAACTATCAATGGTGCTCCTTTTCCTTCAAACAGCATGTATTGTGTAACGGATAGCGGAGTAGTATTGTTTGACACGCCCTGGGATACTCCTCAGTTTCAGCCCTTAAGAGACAGCATCGCGAATCGGCACGATAAAAATGTGATTGCATGTATCGCAACCCATTACCACAGCGATAGAACCGCCGGATTGGCTTACTTTACCGGCCAGGGTATTCCAACCTACTCTTCTAAACAAACTTTCGATTTATGTAAATTGTATAATGAAAAACAGGCATCGCACTATTTTAGTAAGGATACAAGCTTCTCCTTCGGTAAGCATAGCTTTCAAACCTATTATGCCGGTGAAGGGCATAGCAAAGACAATATCGTTATTTGGTGTGCCGATGAACAAATTTTATATGGTGGATGCTTAATTAAAAGTACCGAATCGGAAGGACTTGGTAATATTGCTGACGCTAATCTTAAAGCATGGCCTGCTACCATACAACAGTTGATGCTGCATTACCCGAATCCTAAATTTGTAATACCGGGTCATTTAGGCTGGTCTTCTAATCAAGGATTGGAGCATACGTTAAAACTTTTAAAAGGCAAATAATTGCTAAGTTAGCATTACTATTAGTAAAGATGCAGTAATGGAATTTGGTTCATGAAGATGCGCTAATCAAGTTAGGAAGCGGTTATCGTATTTTTTGTTAAGCTTTAATCACTAAGTAAGGTTAGTTTGGTCCGTGTATTAAAGAAAATATACTTTATATTTTTTTGATTTCAATAAATATATATAAATTTAATGCATAAAATTGCACTACCATGAAAAAGCTTTGTTTTTTGCTGCTCTTAAATTTATTTTTGATTGCTAGCACTACGAATTCACAAACCATTCAAAACAAAAATTACTTTGCTGTTTCAGGAGGAAGTGAAGGTTATAAAGGTGATTTGGGAAGCGTTTGGTTTAAACTCGATGAAGAATGGTATGGCTTTGCCGGTATCAATTACAGTCGCTACATCAACAAATCAATAGATATGGCGGGAGCATTTACTTTCGGTGATTATGGTCACTGTCGCGAAGCCGATGAGCCGGTTTTACGTTCGGATGGAACCGAAATATTAAATATGTTAGGGCGCTTATCTTCATTACGAATAAGCAGTAATTATAAATTTGCAAATGGCTATTTATTGAAGGAACAGGCCCGTTTTGCTCCGTATGTATTTGCCGGGGTTGGTATTAATCATCTTTCTGAATATTGGTGGCACAATAAAACAAGAGCTAATACCGGTTATTTCGGATCGCTAAATGCCGGCTTAGGAGTACGGTATAATTTTAATTCGAAATTTAGTTTGACCTATTCACTCGGTTTTGCCTACTTCAGCACAGATAAATTAGATAAACGTATAGCCGGTACAAATGATATGCTGATGCAATATGCCTTGCAATTGGGATTCAATTTTTAGTTTTGAGAACAATAAAGAAGTACATGCAGGTACTCTTGAAAGCTAGAAAGCACAACAGCACTGTGTTTTATTCGTAATAGCCAATTTATTTAGATTTATAGGCTATAGTAATAGTCAATAGACTTAACCAACAAATTACATGTGATGCTGAAATTACTCGATTTTCATTTGCTTTTTTCCAAAAAAAGATAGGTGTTGCAAGGGCTTCAAAATTCCCCCTTTTGAAAAAACTTTGCATTATTCTATTGGTCATTGTAGGTGTGTGGCGTGCACAGGCGCAGCAATACAATTTAAAGCAATACAATGTTGAAAATGGATTAGCCGGTTCAACAGTTTATTGTTCGTTTCAAGATAAAGACGGTTATATCTGGTTTGGAACTGAAACAGGTTTAAGTCGTTTTGATGGCACACACTTTAAAAATTTTACCAATTTAGAAGGCTTGCCTGACAATGAAGTTTTTGCGATTCGTCAAGATTTGGCAGGTAGAATTTGGCTACAGTGCTACAAACAAGGCCCCTGCTTCATCTATCATGGAAAAGTATACTCCACTGCAAATTATGAGCCTTTTAAAAAGTATGCAAATTATTTTTTGAATGATCCGGCAGCATCTTACCAAATTTTGATTCATCCAACTGATACGAGTGTCTATATTAAGTCGCGTAACAAATTGTTTTACTATGATGGCGCAACCATGCGTCCTATAGCTGAAAACTTTATAGATGAACATCCTTCTAATTTGTTTATTGCAGCCAATAATGTTTATTATTATAATGCTAAAGTTGCTTTGTTGCTTGAACACGAACGCGTAACACTGCTCCCAAATCCTATTCCGGCAAACATTGAAAGGGCTCAATTTTTTCAATTACGTTCGGGAAACTGGTGCCTTGAGAATAATGAAATCAGCCATTTTGAGTGGAAAGACAATCACTTGATTGTTTCTAAACCTATTTTTAAATCGGATCAGGTAATAACCAACATCAATGATTTTGGCAACAAGGAATTGGTTATTTCTATCATTGGTAAGGGTGTTTTAATAGTAGATAGCTTGTTTTATAGTAAGGTGACTATAAGTGCCATCAAAAATGCTAGCTCGTGTTATACCGATAAAGAAGGCAACTGTTGGATTACCACTTTAGGTGAAGGGGTATATAAATTAAAATCACTTAGAAACATCTTGTACGATAAATCAAATGGATTGCCGGTTAATGCTATTTACAGTGTCGTTCAACTGAACAATGAAAGCTACTTAGCAGGTCTTGGGAATGGAACCTTAGTTAAATTTACGGATAAAGCTACACGCTGCATACCACTTATTACTAAAAGCCAATACAACCGCTTAATTCAAATCGTTAAATACAAATCAAATTATTTAATTGCTGCTGATTATGGTGTTTATTGCATTAATGCCGATGGGAATTTGCTTAAAGAATATAAGTGTGGAGCAACCAAACAACTACTGGTAGATGCTATTTCAGACTGTGTTTACGGTTGCACCGGAACAGCTATTTTTAAAATTGATTTTACTAGCAATAAAACAACAACATTAGTTGAAGATCAACGTTTCAATGCCTTAGCTTTTTTTAATGGGCAACAATTACTAGTCGGGGGAATGCGTGGTTTGTATACGCTTGATTTAACTACGAATAAGCTGGCACCAATAGCAGGCATTACAACCAATTACCCGTATCGTATTACAAAGATTGTAAAGTACAACAATGCGGGTTTTTAATAACAACGCACGGTAACGGGTTAATGTATTACGAGCCTACTAAACACTTTATCAAAGTTTGGAATA
>JAHEYX010000057.1 GCA_023251415.1 Chitinophagales bacterium | reverse complement strand
TAACCATTGTAAATGGTCGGCATGCATTTTTGAACCGGAACTCTTTTTTCTGTTTTCATGATTGCTTTGTTTTTGATGCTACAAAATTAGCGGGCTGCAATACGCATAGAACTGACCTTAGTCATGGTAAACATGACGTTTGTCAGTTTTCATGAATTGGCAGTAAAGGCCACAAATCATGTATATAAATTAAACTTATTTGTTAGTTGTTGCCGGAAAAACAATTGGAATCGTAATGACTGTTGAAACTGCTTGTCCGTTGCGAATGGCCGGCTTCCACTTCGGCATCTTTGCAATTACTTGAAGGGCTGCTGTTGTAAAATAAGAATCTTCCACTGTTACAATTAATGGCTTGCTTGGTGTGCCATCTTTTTCAATAGTTAGCTGTACCTCAACCGTGACCGGTGTATTAGTAGTTACCGCATTTGGAATTTGTAAATTTGTTGTGATAAAATGCTCAAGCGCAGCGGCTCCTCCAATAAATTCGGGATTGGATTCTACTACTGCAAATGTTGTTTTAGGCGCATCTTCATAATAAAATTTTCCGGTTCGATCTACATAAGCATCCAATGAAGCCAGGTAGGCATAATCACCACTAAATTTAGGAATTCGGTAATCGCCGGGTTCTGCCCCACCATCAATTCCGGAAGGTAATTTGATTACTGTTTTTCCTTGCTTATTGATAAATACATTATTCCGGTTTGAATTGATGGCAAATGCTAAACCATCATGAAAATTACCGGCGAAATAAAATGATGACAAGCTTAAAACAGTATCACCTTTGGTATTGATGTAATTAAATTTATATTTTTTTTGTACGCCTGTAGTGGAATTTTCACGATCATAAAAAGGGTCAAAATCAACAGGTGGCAAAGTTGCAAGTCCATCATAAAAGGTATACGATTCATTGGTCATTAAACAGTAATAACCTAAACCGCTACTTGTAAAAGGAGCGATTAGATAATTTCCTAATTGATCAATAACGCTACATTTGCCCGATTGCATTATAAAGTACTGATTACGATTTGGACCGGTTTGTAGGTAATCATAATCAAAAGGTAAAATAAGCTTTCCGGTACTGTCCATTAATCCCATTTTTTTCGAATCAGGATTCATCACCGCATAAACAGGCAGGTACAAAAATCCTTCTCCGATATGACGCATACCCACATCTCCGGTAGCTAAGTGATAATCAATCAACCCATTTTTAGTAGCAAAATAATAATCGCCATCGGGTGTATTGAATCCATACAAACTACTGCTGATGGTATAAGGACCGCGTAGCTCTTTATTGCTAATCGGAATGGATGCAAGTAGCTTTCCATCAATGCTTATCAATTCATAATAGTAGTTGTTATTTTGTTCGCGACCAAAAACCAATTGATTGGTGCAAATGCCTTTAAAGGGATGAATTGCATTGCTTTTAAACGATTTTACCAATCGTCCGCTTTTAGAACGAATGTGTACTTCGGTTCCATAACGAAACCAAGCCAAGGTATCCTTGTCTACAAAAAATTGTCCGTTATGATAGGTTTCACTAAACAGGTACTTGCCTTGTTCATTGAAAAAGATACTGTAAGCAACCGAATTGTAATCTTCTTGTTGAACACTATCGTCCTGTATGATTAAACGGTATTCATAGATGCCCTTATCTTTTCGAACAGAATTGAAATTATCGAATGGAATAAGCATACGTCCACTTGGACTAACTACTCCTATTTTATCGTTCTTACTAACAATAGCACCTTCGGCATAAACCGCCCATACTTTATCGAATTGCGGTTCAAATAAGGGCTGTCCGTTTGCTTTAGCCACAAAGCCGTATTGGTTGTTACGGCGAAACGGAATCATATTAACTTCAGCACCATTTAAAGGCTGCACGTGCATTTCATTCGATAAGCTTGAAAGTGATTCGTCGAGTGTATAGTACTGCAATAAACTATCGGGAATGATAGCAGCAACTGTGTCATTGGAAAAACCAAGCGACCATAAAAACCAACAAGTAATAAGAGAAATGCGTTTCATGAATTAAAGATAAGACATCAGCGTCTTTATTTACTCAAGTGCATGCTTCTTTCTTTGTAAAGCGTACGGAAATACGGATCTTTTAAATCTTTAATAAAGCGAATGGCTTCACCGGTTGATTTCATTTCAGGACCTAATTCTTTATTTACATTCGGGAATTTATCAAAAGAGAAAACAGGTTCTTTAATTGCATAACCTTTCAATAGTGGTTCAAATTTAAAGTCGCTTAATTTCTTTTCGCCCATCATTACTTTTGTAGCAACATTCAAATAAGGAATTTGATAAGCTTTTGCGATAAACGGTGTGGTACGGCTTGCTCTAGGGTTTGCTTCAATCACAAACACTTTACCGTCTTTAATGGCAAATTGAATATTGATTAATCCGCGGATGTCTAATTTGAAGGCAATCTTTTTCGCATAATCTTTCATTTCTTCCATCACCAAAGGCGTTAAATTGAACGGAGGCAAAACGGCATTACTGTCGCCACTGTGAATTCCTGCCGGTTCAATATGTTCCATGATACCCATTACATGAAAATTTTCACCGTCGCAAATACCATCAATTTCTGCTTCTTGGCAACGGTCTAAGAAATGGTCGATCAAAATTTTATTATCCGGAAGGTGTTTCAATAAACTCAATACACCTTTTTCTAATTCATCGTCATTAATAACAATACGCATGCGTTGTCCGCCTAATACATAACTGGGGCGAACCAAAACCGGATAACCGATTTTATTAGCTACTTCCATGGCTTCTTCGGCAGTGAAAGCGGTGCCGTATTGCGGATAAGGAATTTGCAACTCTTTTAATAAATCGCTGAAACGGCCACGGTCTTCGGCAATGTCCATGCTATCGAAAGAGGTGCCGATAATGCGCACTCCTTTTTCGTGTAGGCGTTTGGCTAACTTCAAAGCAGTTTGTCCGCCCAATTGCACAATCACACCATAAGGTTGTTCGAGTTCAATAATTTCCCAAAGGTGCTCCCAAAAAACCGGCTCGAAATAAAGTTTGTCGGCCATATCGAAATCCGTACTCACTGTTTCCGGATTGCAATTAATCATGATGGCTTCATAACCACATTCTTTAATAGCTTGCAAACCATGTGTACAGCAGTAGTCAAATTCGATACCTTGACCGATACGATTAGGGCCGCTGCCAAGAACAATGATTTTCTTTTTATCAGAAGGGATAGATTCGTTGTACATCATATTTTTTAAGCTATAGTAGGGTGAGTAGAATGTTGTTATTAATGTTATTTTAATTCAGTTCGAATCAATGCTGTATCAAATTGTTGATGCGTAAATAAATCGATATCCGTTGAAGTTCGATGACCCGGTTGTAATGCCAAAGCTGTACCGCCAACCAAATAAAAAGGTTGTAGCGAATCGCGCTGTTGTAGAGCAATCAATAGTTCCAATATTTTGGCATCGACTGTGTTAAAGTATAACATCTCATTTCGGTTAAAGGAATATCAAAATAGATACTGCAAAAATTTATTGTTTTCGAATTTAAATAGCGAATGTTTTTTATCACCGTAGTCAAATTCTCTTTTCCATAATAAGCAATCATGGCTTTTAGCTGATGCCATGAATTAGCCCGATCAAGTATTCGCTCAATTACATAAGCTTTATTTTCATCAACATCCAATTGCTCAAAATCAATATCCCAGAATTGTTGTTTCTGCAATATTGATTTAAAAGTGTTCTTTGTGATGTTGTTGCTCATTTTATCCAAAAGTGCTGTAGAAATAATTTGTTTTACTTTCAAATTCTGCCGCACAGGTATCTACCATTTTATAAACACGTGTAATACCCATTGCTTTACGGTATTCATACACTTCATCATCAGTACATTTATTGCCGATAAATTTTGCCAATTGTAAATCGCTAAAGCCCATTTGTTTGGCTTTCATCATTTCTTCTTTGCTTATTTGATTGACGTTTTCGTGCTGCAACAATTGTTTTTCCATATCTACAATTTGTTGAACTTGGTATAAAAACCATTTATCAATTAACGTCAGTTTATGAATGGTAGAAACCGAAACACCCGCCATGAGAGCATCTTTAATACGGAAAATGCGATCCCATTTCGGATACTTCAAGCTTTCTAATATCTCTTCGCTTTTCATCAAAGATTTACCATAATATCCTAATCCAATGGCTTCGTTTTCTAGGCTTTGACAGGCTTTTTGAATGGCTTCGGTAAAGGTTCTGCCGATGGCCATCACCTCACCAACCGATTTCATTTGTAAACCCAAGGTATCGTCGGCGCCTTTAAATTTATCGAAATTCCAACGCGGTATTTTCACAATCACATAATCTAAAGTTGGTTCAAAGAACGCCGATGTGGTTTTGGTGATTTGATTTTTCAATTCATCCAAATTATAACCAATAGCCAATTTAGCAGCGATTTTAGCAATGGGATAACCGGTAGCTTTACTGGCAAGGGCTGAAGAGCGACTCACCCGCGGATTGATTTCAATTGCAATAATTTCTTCTGTCTCCGGGTTTAAAGCAAATTGCACATTACAACCTCCGGCAAAGTTTCCAAGTCCTCGCATCATACGCAAAGCCGCATTTCGCATCAATTGAAAAGCCGTATCACTTAAAGTCATAGCCGGAGCAACCGTAATACTATCGCCGGTATGAACGCCCATCGGGTCAAGGTTTTCAACCGTACATATAATCGTTACATTATCATTGGCATCGCGCAACAACTCTAACTCATATTCTTTCCATCCTAAAACTGCTTTTTCTACCAATACTTCATGAATTGGAGAGGCTGTTAAACCACGATTTAGCGCAGCATCTAACTCATCTTTACTATGCACAAAGCCGCCACCGGTTCCGCCTAAAGTAAATGAAGGACGAATTACCAACGGAAATCCTATTTCTTGCGCAAACTCTTTACCTTCTAAAAACGAATTGGCTGTTTTAGCCGGAGCTACCGGAATGCCTAATTCAATCATGTATTGACGAAACAACTCACGGTCTTCGGCTTTATTAATGGCTTTGATATCCACTCCAACCAAACGCACATTGTATTCGGTCCAAATGCCCAGCTCATCAGCTTCTTTACACAAATTAAGCGCTGTTTGTCCGCCCATGGTTGGTAAAACGGCATCGATTTGATTTTCTTTAAGGATCTGTTCAATACTTTCTACTGTTAAAGGCAATAGATACACTTTATCAGCCATTATGGGGTCGGTCATAATAGTTGCCGGATTGCTGTTTATCAGTATTACTTTAATACCTTCTTCCCGCAATGAACGCGCAGCTTGAGAGCCGCTGTAATCAAATTCACAAGCTTGTCCGATAATAATTGGTCCGGAACCGATAATCAGTATGGATTTTATAGAAAGGTCTTTAGGCACGGCGATAGGAGTTTGAAGTGGAAATAAAGAGGCAGATACGTTTCGTTAAGCGGGGCAAAGATAGCAAAAAGAGCAGGGTAAAAGCAGGGAGAAACCAACAATTGTGGATTAAATTTGAAAAGCGTGTGAAGGCTTGATAAAAGGCAATTTACAACCACATCCATTGCGCTATAATGGCATGTTAGCAGCCGTTTTTTAAGATAAATAACAGGTTTATCTAATGAGTTTGCTAATTGTTGCCGTGTAGCTGTTTTATTTAGCAACATAGCGGTAAACAGTGTTAGCTTTTTAACGAATTCATGCATGAAAACAACTGTTTGAAGGTGATGCAAAGAAAAATAACGTGTTGCTTATCCAAAAAGTTTTTCAACGTTCTGTTTGAAAGGAAAATTTTCAATACAATTTAAAAGCGCTTCGAATCTGTCATTTAACAATTTGCTCATTGAATTTTCTTGCCGCTAATAGTTTTTTCCCTTTACCTTCGCCTTCCCAATTGGTGCACATGAATGTAGCGGAATTACGAACAGCTTATCAACTGTCGGCCCAAACCAAGCAGTTGACGCAACATTTGCAATCCGGTTCGCTTCAATTAATCCATTTAAACGGATTAATTGGTTCGGCAGAAAGTTTGCAAGTGGTGGCCACGTTTTTGAATTTTCCGAACCAAACGCATTTGGTGGTTTGCGCAAACAAGGAAGAAGCCTTGTATTTTCATACCGATGTTAATGCTTTACTACAACCGAGCGACCTTACCGCAACTGCTGCTCCGGTGGCCTTGTATTTTCCCGATTCGTTTCAAAAACCCGGATTTTTTAAAGGAGAATTAAACACTACACAAGTATTAGAACGTACCGAAGTATTGGCCCGCTTATTAAAAAAGAACCGTATTGGTGCCGGTCATGAACGTGGCGAATTGATTATTACTTACCCCGAAGCGCTTTTAGAAACTGTAGTTTCACAAGCCAATCTGCAAAAGCATATTCTACACTTTAAGAAAGGGGAAAACCTCGACATGGATTTTGTGATGGAGCTGTTGAGCGAACTGAATTTTGAACGAACCGATTTTGTGTACGAGCCAGGCCAATACAGCATTCGTGGCGGTATTGTCGATATTTTTTCTTTTGGGAATGATTGGCCGTATCGGGTTGAATTGTTTGGTAAAGAAGTAGAAAGCATACGCACCTTCGATCCGGCAACACAATTGAGTAATCAACAATTGGCGCATGTTACCATCATTCCCAATACCAATAATTTAGGCGAAGAAACCACTACCCAATTGTTTTTTGACTTTTTGCATTTGGATAGTATTTGTTGGATAAAAAATGGAACGGCATTGCTTGAATGTTGGGAGGATTATGAAGAGCAACTCCAGGAAGTGAGTGTACAAGAAAACGGTCCCGGCTTTATCGAACGCGCTGCTTATACCATCAGCAACAACCTCAACCGCTTTCATTTAATTGAATTTGGTTCGCAAAAGAAATACCGTACCGAGCTGCAAATTCAGTTTCAACAAAGCCCGCAACCATCGTTTAATAAGAACTTCGAGTTATTGATTGAAGAGTTTCGGGTAAAAAAACAAATGGGCTATCAAAACTTATTGTTTTCGGATAACCCCAAACAAATCGAACGCTTTTATCATATTTTTGAAGATATCAGTAAAGGAGTAAGTGGTCGTAAAAACGTTCCCGGAGCCGCAAGTGTAAATACGGCGGCAGTAAACTCGTTTGCATCTATTAATATAGCCTTGCATCAGGGTTTTATCGATCAAGATTTAAAACTCGCCTGCTTTACCGATCACCAAATTTTTGAACGCTATCATCGCTATAAGCAAAAAGCCGGTTATGCCAAATCGAATGCCATCACCTTAAAAGCCTTACAGGAACTACAACCCGGCGACTTTGTAGTTCATATCGATCATGGCGTTGGTAAATATTCCGGTTTGCAAAAATTGGAAATCAATGGGGTGATACAAGAAGTGGTGCGCATCTTTTATAAAGATAATGATGTGTTGTATGTCAATATCAACTCGTTACATAAAATAACAAAATATACCGGTAAAGAAGGAATAGATCCGCGGGTCAATAAATTGGGAAGCGATGCATGGGAAAACCTGAAGCGCAAAACTAAAACGAAAGTTAAGGAAATTGCATTCGATTTAATTCAACTGTATGCTAAACGTAAGGCTGCCGTTGGATTTGCCTTTACACCCGATACCTATTTGCAAAATGAACTGGAAGCCAGTTTTATTTATGAAGATACGCCCGACCAGTTAAAAGCAACACAAGATGTAAAGGCCGACATGGAAAAACCGCATCCTATGGATCGTTTGGTTTGTGGGGATGTGGGCTTCGGGAAAACAGAAGTGGCGGTACGCGCTGCATTCAAAGCCGTGGCCGATGGGAAGCAAGTGGCCGTATTAGTGCCAACTACTATTTTGGCCATGCAACACGCCAAAACCTTTACCGAACGTTTGAGCCAATTTCCATGCACCATCGATTTTGTGAACCGCTTTAAATCAGCGAAAGAACAAAAAGAAATTCTACAAAAGCTTGAGCTAGGTAAAATCGATATCATCATTGGGACGCACATGCTGTTGGGCAACAAAGTAAAGTTTAAAGACTTGGGCTTGATGATTATTGATGAGGAACAAAAATTTGGTGTAGCCGCAAAAGATAAACTGAAGCTCATTAAAACCAGCGTCGATACGTTAACCTTAACGGCAACACCTATACCACGTACTTTGCAATTTAGTATGATGGGTGCTCGTGATTTGAGTATTATCAATACACCTCCGCCAAACCGGCAGCCGGTAACAACACAGGTTGCAACTTTTAATACCGATTTGATAAAAGAAGCTATTGAATTTGAAGTGTTCAGAGGAGGGCAAGTTTATTTTATACATAATAAAGTAAACGACATTGGGGAAATAGCCGAGTTGATTCGAAAATTATGTCCGCAATTTGAAGTAGGCGTTGCACATGGTCAATTGGATGGTGAACAGTTGGAACAACGCATGTTGGCGTTTATCAATCGCGAATACGATGTGTTGGTGTGTACCAATATTGTTGAAAGCGGTTTGGATATCAGTAATGCCAATACCATTATTATTAATCACGCGCATCACCATGGATTAAGCGATTTGCATCAGTTGCGCGGTCGTGTTGGACGTAACAATAAAAAAGCATTCTGCTACTTATTGGCACCACCAATGCATGTACTAACCCCTGAGGCCCGTCGTCGTTTACAAACTATCGAGCAGTTTAGTGACTTGGGAAGCGGTTTTAATATTTCGTTGCGCGATATGGATATTCGTGGTGCCGGTAATTTATTGGGAGGCGAACAAAGCGGTTTTATTGCTGAAATAGGTTTTGAGATGTATCATAAAATATTGGATGAAGCCATACGTGAATTGAAAGAAACCGAGTTTAAGGATCTGTTTGAAACCACTACTACTGATACTATAGCACCAAAATTTGTAAAAGATTGTGCAATTGATACTGATACCGAAATGCTTATTCCGGATGAATACGTGAATAATATTAACGAGCGTTTAGTGCTGTATCGCAATTTGGATGATATTACCAATGAAGCTGAGTTGAAACAATTTGAATTGCAATTACTCGATCGCTTCGGGCCTATTCCGCCGGCGGTATTTCAATTGTTTGAAGCTATTCGATTACGTTGGATTGCAACCGACTTAGGATTTGAACGGGTACAAATTAAAGATCGCGTAATGCGTTGCTTCTTTATTGGCGAACAACAAAGTCGCTTTTACGAAAGTGAGAAGTTTATGCGAACTATGGCTTATATCAATGCACAAGGGCAACGTTGCAGCATTCGTCAAACCGAAAAGAATTTAATGTTATTGGTGAAGCATATCGACAATGTAGAAAAAGCGAAGTTATTTTTAGGTGCTATAGAATAGCTTCTACTAACTTTCAACTTGCTGTAAATTTATTTTCTGCCGGCACTGGTATTAGCCACATTACATATTTCTTGCACCTTTTTACGATTAGCCGGAATTAAAAATGAAAGGCTTTCATCAACAGTAAAATTAGCCGTAACTTGATAGATAGGCATAACTTTATCGCTGGTGGTTTTTAGGGTGTATCGTTGACTGATTCCGAATACTTCTTCAGGATGCGCACTGTAACGCCATTTTAATAACTCTAATAGCGATACGCTGTAATTGGAACGAGCCGGTTTTGGTTCGATGGCATAACCTTTTAACTGAGGGAATTGATTATCCATCATAATTTGCGCACGTTTCATCAATTCAGTGTTTAAAGAATCCATTTTTTTAGGATCTATTAGTAAGCTGAAATTACTCATGTTTATTAGGTTTCCGCTATTTAAACTGAACAACAAATCCGGAACCACCTTGCTTTTTGATTTTATTTTTAATTGAGCAGCGCATGCCCCTAAGTTCACAGTAGTAAATGAAATTAAATCTTTCCCGGCGCCGTATTCTGCCGATACTGAAGCTAATCGGATGAACGAATCTTTGATGCCACATATTAAATAACCGGTACTACCATCAGCAGCAGTATAGGCAAATAGTTGTTCATTTTTTTTCAATGGTTTTTTGAAAGAGGTATTACCTTCTGAACGCTTTAAACCGGTATGTTCAAAATAATAAGTTTTTAGTTGAGCATTGATATGTGCTTTGGTTTCATTGGGTAAAATACCATCAATTTCAAAATAGGCACGGGCACTGTCTTCGCCAAACAAAGCAGGGTTTTGAATAACATAAACAAACTGGGCAGGAGGTGCAATGGTATCGGCCTTGGTTTTAAATGCAACAAAAATTACCAGACTTAATAAAAATGAAATACGCATAGTGCTTTGGTTTTGAGGCTCAAAGCTATCGTATTTTGTTTGGATGTTAGGGTTTGAATTATACAGAAATAAGTGTCGATTGTCCGTTTTACTAAGCAAAAATTACCATTTAATTACGAAAGCGGCAGTATGCTAAAACAAGGTTAACGTTTTGCTGCTATTCGATTAATATTGCTTAAACAAAGTACTTCACACTTGATATTGGGTTACCTTTGGACTTTCTACAAGTAATGAAAAACACCACTACCTTTTTAGTTACGATTACGTTGAGTTTGCTAAGCACACTGCTTTTTGCACAAACAGATTTTAAACCGTATCATTTAAAAAAGACACTTCTGGCAAACAACAGCAACGGCTGGGATTATTTAACTATAGATGCTAATAAACGTAATTTATTTGTTAGCAACGGCATTCAAGTTTTGGTTTATAATATCGATCGTGATACACTGTTGGCGGTTATTTCCAAAACTAAAGGTGTTCATGGCGTAGCAATAAATACTGATTTGAATAAAGGGTATACCAGTAACGGTAAATCAAATTCCATCAGTATTTTCAGTGAAAATAATTTTACGGTATATGATACCATGGCTTTACCCGGCAACAATCCGGACGCCATTTTGTATGATAGTTACAGTAAACGTTTGTTTGTATTTAATGGCAGAAGTAAAAATGTAGTAATTATTGATCCGGTTTCATTAGCTGTTGATACGGTAATTGCTTTGGGCGGAAAACCGGAATTTGCTGTTAGCAACAATCGTGGTAGTGTTTTTGTGAATTTGGAAGATGATAATCGGATTGTTACCCTTAAATCAAAAGCCGAACAAATTGAAAATACCTGGTCGATTTCACCGGGTTCATCACCAAGTGGATTAGCTATCGATACCATCAATCACTTGTTGTTTAGTGTTTGTGAAAATCACTTACTTGTTGTTTCGAATTATATCACGCATCAAGTTATCACTACACTTTCAATTGATGAAGCTCCCGATGCTGTTGTATTTGATCAAACTACCGGCTTATTATATAGTAGCAATGGTGAAGGAACAATACAAATTTTCAAACAAAGTAATGCGGCTTCCTATGAGTTGCTTCAAAATTTGAAAACTCAAAAAGCTTGTCGAACAATGGCATTAGATCCGTATACTAAAAAAATATACACGGCAAGCTGCTTATTTGACGAGGGGAAAAAACGCATACCCAATACTTTTCGAATAATTGTATTTGAACATTAAAAGAGTAGTACATCAGGCAGTATTTTACAAGCGGATTGTAGTTAAATAAGCGAGGCATTCAGTAGGTTTGCAGCTGTAACATGCAAAACACAATCGGCAATAACCTTCATGCAATACACCATTAAAACCATAGCTGCGGCATCTCAAGCCGAGTTTAGCGATAAAGGCAGTCGCTTTTTGGCTTTTGCATTTCCGATGGATTCGGTTCAAACTTTTAAAGAAGAATTACAGCAATTAAAAAATCAACATCCCAAAGCGGTTCATCATTGCTTTGCTTATCGCCTTGGCACTACGAAAGATAATTTTAGAAGCAGCGATGATGGTGAGCCCTCCGGAACAGCCGGCAAACCCTTATTAAATCAACTGGATGCTTTTCAAGTTACGGATGCCGGTATTATAGTAGTTCGTTATTTCGGCGGAGTTTTATTAGGCGTGCCCGGATTAATCAATGCCTATAAAAC
>JAHEYX010000376.1 GCA_023251415.1 Chitinophagales bacterium | reverse complement strand
TCATTTACATACAATTCGTCCGGAAATAATTGTTGATGTTCTTCATAAGGTATGGTAAATATATCCGGTTGATCGGCAGCAGTAAATTGCCATAACCTGGATTTGTAGTACTGCTTAGGTGTCTCCAAATGATAAATGGTATAAGTGCCTTTGCAATTAGCACTTGTTGCATTGTTCGATTCCGCAGTTAATGTAAACGCATTATTGCTGCCACTCAAATACATCGTCTCTGGTAAATCTGTATAAAGTGTTGTTGGATGTAAACATATATTTATATCCTCATTAAGCTCATGTGTTTCGCCACTTTCTGCAATTGCTATTGTTGATATGGTATAGTAGAGCCACTGATTAAGTGGATGAACATGTTGGTCATTTGCTATAGGTGCAGCAACAAAGCGCAATTCAAATTTACCATCTTTTGTGCAGGTTGTAGTACCGCTATATACATTATCATCCTGCTCCATAGGGGCACCAATTTCTTCACAGCCTTTCTGTATGGTACTAAACTGCCTTAAAGAAATCTTGTAATTGATTTTAATACCGTCTAAAGCAATTCCGTTATAGGCATTTACTTTATAATGTAATACAATAGAGTCGCCTATTCTGAATTGACGTTTATCTTTTATCACATCAATTGTAAATGTTGGTCGTTTATAATATTCTACCTTAATCTGCTGAGCAGCGCCGTTAGCAACTAACCAATAATCGCCGCTGATACAATTTTCAGGAAGTGTAAATATTCCGGCTACAGAACCTACCGAATTGGTTAAAAGTTTTAACGAATCCATTATCGATTCCGCATTGTAATCATTGCTTAAATAAACGGTGATGGGTAGGTTTGGCACAACTTCATTTTTAGTAGCATTTAAAGCGATGCACTTAAATTGAATCGTTTGTCCGGGTTTATAAATGTTGCGATCGGTATAAAATACTAAATTGGAATGATCAGGAATAATTGGTGTTTTTTCTATTTCGAACAGTTTATCTTCAACAAGTAAACTATCTGATGCTGTACTTACTTTGTACAGAAAACGATTGCTGTTAACTAATGCTGAAGCTGGTATATTGATGGTAAAAGTTCCAAACTTATTGGTGTGAACAGGCGCAATTGCTGCTTGACAAATAGTATCTGTATACAGTTCATTACGCACACTTACTGTTGCATTTGCTATTGGTTTTCCGCTTATTCTGTTTTTAACATAACCGGTAATGGTAGAATTATTGGTTTGAACAAGTGAAAGATGGATTGCACTTACTTTTAAAGTCGAATATCCAATTTTACTTCTGGTATTCGAAACAGCGGAATCGGAGTAGAGAATTAAATAGTCACCAACGGGCAATGCCGGAAATTTTATTTCTGTTTCATGGGTATAATAATCATCAGGCGGAAACAAGGCTATATCAAATGAATAAGGAGCGCGTTTTGAACTCCAGAATTTGATATTGGCTTGTACCATTGTATCAGCCAAATTTAAATTCTTCGGGTAATTAAATATTTTTACATACAAGTGCTTGCAATTTTTAAACGATAATTTGGCTTTAAACAATTGATTGGGTAATGCTATTTCTTCAGTTGTTAATTGAAAATCATGCACTGTAATAGCTTTTAGTACTTGCTCGCAATAATCGGCAAACAAGGAATGCGGAAAACGATTACGATACATTTCACAAGTCTTGTAAGCCTGGAAACGATAATATGCAATAGGATCGTTGTGTTGATTAGAGGTATAGTCATCCGACCAATCCAAAAGCTGTTTAGCTAAATAATAAGCTGCTTGTGTGCTTGAACTTTCTTGACTATGGGTTTGCAATAAGGTTTGTAATTCTAAACGGTACTTATTGTTTTGGTCAGGTCCTTTGAAATGATTATTTACAAAAGTAATGCGCTTATAATCTGCATAAACCAAGGCGTCACTTGTGGTATCGTTCAAATGTTGCAATAACAATGCTCGATGCAATTGCAAGGCAAAACTTAAGGGGATTTCGTTTGCTGCAGGTGCTTTCTCCCATGCAATATCTGCCGGAAAAAGCAGGGTGCTAAAATTAGCAGCCGTACACATCAAATCATTATTGATTTTAAATTGCTTCATATTAAAGAACAATAAATCTTTTTCACTTTCCAATTGATTTAAAAGTTGATTCGCAATAAAATCAAATAGGGTAGGTTGCAATTGTAATGCAATAGGATCATAATCAATGAGTGTATCAAACCTAGCTAAACTTAATTGTTGTAAAGCTTGTTTTTGCTGAACCGCTTGCAGCCACAAACTCATGCACTTTTCGGTGTATTGTTGTGTGCCCCATTGATTTAATGGAAGGGCAGTATAAGAACAATTGATAGAAGTAGTTTTATCTTGTACGTGATTGCCATACAGCTTCTTATACAAGTCGGCCAAGTAAACTGCAGCCAGGTTGTTGTAAGGAAAACTAAATTTATTGATTTGAGATTCCAACCAGGTGATATTATTTACTTTCGCATCTTCCAAGTAATTATCGACAATATGCATGTGGTACAATGCTGCACGAAATACTAAACCAGCTTTCTTTTGTTTTAAAGCAGAGTCATAAACCGAATCACATTTTTGCAAAGCGCTACTGTAATATTGCTTTTCTATAAGTGTATCCAATAATAACCAAGACGAGGCGGTATGCCAATTTTCTTGCCATACAAATGGGGAGGTGGTAATTTGGGCATAACTACTTACTGTAAGGCAACAGCAAGTCATTAAAGCTAAAAGCCATTTCATAGTTTAAGGTTTTGAGCTACGAAAATAATCAAATCAATTGAGCCTATTTGCTTAAAATTGCACTTTAAGGGCTTATTTGCAAATTCGGTAAAAGCGGTGCTGAAAGCTTGTTATAAGCTATCGAAAGGAGTGGAAAGCACTACAGATTACCTAATTGTACGAAAAGCGCACACTATTATTTCTTTTAAAAATGATAAAAGCTATTACATTTGAAACATGAAATTAGCAGATTTAATTCCAAAAGTGGAAGGTATATCCGTTGCTGTAGTTCACGAAGAATATGAAGGAACAGCCGGTTGGTTCATGTACCTGATCAATGAAA
>JAHEYX010000375.1 GCA_023251415.1 Chitinophagales bacterium | reverse complement strand
CTACTAAAGCAGTATTTAAAGGTAAAGCTTGAATTGCTTTTACTAATTCAGGTGTAGGTAATAGGTGTCCGTTAATCCACCAATTTTCTGCTTGTGTTTGAAAGGGAAATTTGGTTTGCAGATAGGCTTCCGTTTTAGATGCAGTAGAATTTGCCTTCAGGTGTTGTTGCCACTTTTCGCGAATGGTTAAAATACCGATACGAATATCGGCAACCGGGCGAGTAGCAGTAAAAGGCAGCAATGACGCACGTTCTGCTGCATCAAATAAAATAAGGTGAGCCATGGTAGTTCGAACGATTATTTTTTAAGAATAGTCAGCAAATCGCTGATTCTCTTTTTTAATTCTTTGCGATGAACGATAAAGTCTAAGAAACCGGTTTCCAATAAAAACTCTGCCGTTTGAAATCCTTCCGGTAAATCTTTTTTAATGGTTTCTTTAATTACGCGCGGACCGGCAAAACCAATCATAGCTTTTGGTTCAGCGATAGTAAAATCGCCTAACATGGCAAAACTGGCAGTTACACCACCCGTGGTAGGATCGGTACACAAGGAAATATACGGTAATGGAACTTCCGCCAACAAAGTCAGTTTGGCGGCTGTTTTAGCCATTTGCATTAAGGAGAAGGCGCTTTCCATCATACGTGCACCTCCTGATTTACTAATCACCATCAAAGGCACTTTGTTGGCAATACAATAATCAATACTGCGTGAAATTTTTTCACCCACCACACTACCCATAGAACCGCCGATGAAACCAAAATCCATGCAACACACTACCAAATCAACGCCATTAACTTTACCATGAGCAGAGCGCAATGCATCTTTCAGATTGGTTTTTTTAATGGTATCTTGTAAACGTTTGTTATAGGGTTTTAAATCCACGAATTCGAGGATATCTTCGGCTACCATAGCGGGAAACAACTCGGTAAATTGGTTGTCGTCGAACAATAATTCGAAATATTCTCTGGAGTTGATGCGAGCGTGGTGATCGCATTTAGGGCAGATGTGAAGATTGTCTTCCATATCTACCATCGGAATGGCGCTTTTACATTCGGGACATTTAAACCAAACACCATCAGGCGCTTCACGTTTTTCGCGCGTGCTTGTAGTAATCCCTTCTTTTATACGTTTAAACCAACTCATGGGCTTTAGTTAATAGGTTAAAAATAGTGTTGAATAGCGAAATTAGGCTAAGGTGATTTCTTTCGCTAAATAAACATCTTGAATAGCATTTAACAAGGCAATACCTTCATTCATTGGCTTTTGGAACGCTTTACGTCCGCTGATTAATCCAACACCACCGGCACGTTTGTTAATTACAGCAGTTGTTACAGCTTCTTGCAAATCGGTTGCCCCTTTGCTTTCGCCACCGCTATTGATTAATCCGATTCTACCCATATAGCAATTGGCTACTTGGTAGCGACACAAATCGATTGGGTGATCGGTTGTTAATTCAGAATAAACTTTCGGGCTGGTTTTACCGAAATTAATGGCAGTATAACCACCATTTAAAGTTGGTAATTTTTGTTTGATGATATCGGCTTGAATGGTAACACCCAAGTGATTAGCTTGACCGGTTAAATCGGTAGCTGTATGGTAATCGATACCGTCTTTTTTGAAACCGTTATTGCGAATATAGCACCACAAGATGGTAGCCATACCTAATTCATGTGCATATTCAAAAGCTTTAGCCACTTCAACAATTTGGCGACTGGATTCTTCGCTACCGAAGTAAATTGTAGCACCTACAGCTGCCGCACCCATGTTCCAAGCTTCTTTAATAGTACCAAACATAATTTGGTCGAATTTATTCGGATAAGTTAAGAACTCGTTGTGGTTTATTTTAACTACTAAAGGAATTTTGTGGGCGTATTTACGAGCCACCATACCTAAAACACCATAAGTAGTAGCAACGGCATTACAACCACCTTCATGGGCCAAGCGCACAATATTTTCTGGATCAAAATAAATCGGATTAGGAGCAAAAGAGGCACCGGCACTGTGTTCGATACCTTGATCAACCGGCAAAATGCTCATGTAACCGGTATTTCCCAAACGACCATGCGCATAAATACTTTGTAAATTGCGTAAGGTAGGAATGTTGCGATCACTGTGTGAAAAAATACGGTCAATCACATCATTTCCGGTTGGATGAATGGTGGAAGTTGGAATGGTTTTACATTCGTGATTCAAGAAATAATCGGCTTTGTCGCCTAAAAGGCTTTGAATAGTTGAAAATGACATGTTTTTTGAGTTTTTCGGGAAGCAAATATAATAAACCCAACGGGATATCTAAAGAATATACTAACATGCTTTTAACATTAGCCTCCTTTAGCGTAAGAGAAGGCGTTTGGAGGCTGTTGTTGTAACATCGGTTAATTCCATACATTTGCATTTCTAACTTTATTGCACATGATTAATCGTATCGTCAGAATGACTTTTGATGCGGCTCAAACAGCCCGTTTTGTAGCTGTATTTGATGCTTCTAAGGAATATATTCGAAATTTTGAAGGTTGTATGCACCTCGAATTGTGGCAAGATGCTGCCGATCCGTGTGTTTATTACACCTTTAGTAAATGGCAAAGTGAGGAGCATTTAAATGGATATCGTGCTTCAACTTTATTTAAACAAACCTGGGCGCAAACCAAGCCTTTATTTGCTGAAAAGGCTCAAGCTTGGACGATAAACCCCTTGCAAAGCGTTACCTCTTAAGTTTAAGACACAAAGGCTTGTGGGTGTGCAATTGAAGCTCCAATTTCAACATCAATGCGTTCTTGCAAAGTAGTGGAAAGCGAATAGCCGATAATATCCGGTGCTATTGGAAATTGCTTGTGTTGACGATCGACTAATACTGCCACTTGCAATTTTTTAAGAGGCAAGTCCATTAAAGGTTTTAATGCATAAAACAAAGTCTGACCGGAATTAGCCACATCATCCACAATAATGATGGATTTGTTTTGTAATTGTTCGGGCGTTAAAGAAAGTTGTATAGGTTCGGCTAAAGGTTTTACTTTATTTAGGGTTATAGCGCCCAAATGAACTTTTATGGCAAAGGATTTTAATTCGGCCACTAATA
>JAHEYX010000056.1 GCA_023251415.1 Chitinophagales bacterium | reverse complement strand
TAAAAGTATTTTTGTTATTGGAGCAATCGATACAAAGTCCAACCTAAGAATACTGAACTCCAATCCCGCTGCTGTTTGTGCGGGACTTTCTTTGTGCTAACCCGCCTGTCTCCTTTTTTGAATTATAGTTAGATATAATCAGATAATTTATTCTTCGTTTGTACACTTGGAGAAGGTAGGCGGACAGGGACAAAGAAAGTAAGAATAAAGTTTAGAAAACGATTTCTTGTAGGAAAGGATTGTGTTGGTTGGTAAAACGAAACACTTAAAACGAGCGCTATATTAAAGGCAAGGATTCAATTTATGAACGTAAATCTTATGTTGTAAAGAACTTTTATCAATTGAAACGCAATCACTTGTCCGCCAACCATAATATAAAAAATAAAAAATTGGAGGGTCCGCCGATTGTATTATGGCGGAGAGATTGCGATACGTGCACATTATCGACGCCAAAGCAGATTTCGACCTATCATGTGCTGTAATTGTATTTTGTATTCAATTCTCCATTATTAATATTGTAATACAAACCAGGTATCGAAGCCGAAGCAGATTTCAACCACTACTATTCACTATTCACTATTAACTGTACACACTCCTCCGAAGCAGATTTCGACTTATCATGCGTTGTTGTTGTATTTTGTATTCAATTCTCAATCCTCCATTATTGATATTGCGATACAAACCTATTATCGAAGCCGAAGCTGATTTCGACCTATCATGTGCTGTAGTTGTATTCAATTCTCAATTCTCCATTATTAATTATTAATATTGCGATACACCCTTATTATCGAAGCCGAAGCTGATTTCGACCTATCATGCGTTGTAGTTGTATTTTGTATTCAATTCTTAATTCTCAATTATTAATTACATACTAGCACTGTTGCACCAAAACTTATTGCCCCAAGGCTGATGATGATTAAATAATAACTCAATTTACCCCTTTTACGCGCTGTGTATAGAATGATTTGATTCATAATGACCATAAAATTCAGGCTATTTACAGCAACTTGGCTTTCCGTTTTACCAATACCCGTTTTTATTTTACGAAAGCAAGTACAAGTCCACCAACACTGAAATACATTTGTAAGGTGATTCGCCTGCTCCTGATTTGCTGCTGCTTCCTTCCGCTTCTTGCCCTGGGACAAGAACCCGTACACGAACTTTACGGTACCGCTAAAGGTTTGCCCTGTGCTACCGTTTACGATATCTTTCAAGATCAACAAGGCTTTCTTTGGGTGGCTCACGATAAAGGCCTCTGTCGCTACGACGGCAATACCTTTAAAAACTATGTCTTTACTACCAACCACGGTTGGGCTTGTACCGGCATCAAACAAAGTAATGACGGCCGCATCTGGGTGGTTAATTTTGATGGAAATGTGTTTTATACTACTGCCGCTCAAGACACCCTCTACGAAGTGCAATCCCTTTATACCCCCGGCTTTTGGTTTCGCATCTTTATCTGCAACAATCAAATTATTAAACCTACTCCTGGCGGCTTGCTATGCTACAATCCGCAAAACCTTCAATCGCAATTAGTCCCTTTTACCAAAGGTAAATTGGGCATCAGCACCTGTTTTCAAAACAACAACGACTTGCTGTTGAATACCTATCAAAGCGACTCCAGCTATAAGGCTAAATTGTATCGCTTTCACAACAATACACTTCAGCTAATCGACAATTCCTTCATTCAACAACACAACAAGCAACACACCTTTTGGATCAGCACCCCCTTCAATGCAACTGTTTTAGCGATAGCGTTAAACTCGGGCATCACTATTAAAGAGGCAGCAAGCGGTAAACTGCTTTCGCAAATCGACAATAAATCAAACCCGGTATTAAACCAATGCTGCTGGCAAAATAATAAGCTGTGGCTTTGTACTACCAATGGCGTATATGTGTTTGATCGAAACTTGCAACCGCTGTTTAACGGACAAGCCCTGTTTTCAAACTATTCGGTTTCTTCGGTATTGTATGATCGCGAAGGCATCTTGTGGTTGTCGGTTTTAAACGGTGGCTTAATCAAAGTGTCTTCACTAACACAATTGCTATATCCTTTTCCTGCTGCCGGTATAAGTGCGCTTGCGCAAAATCCAACTACCAAAACCTTATACATCGGTACCGCAAACAATAAAGTGTATCAACAAAATGCTTCCGGCACTAAACTCTTGTTCGACGGTGGCTCAACCAAAACCATTTCTACCTTACTCTTTCATACTGCTTTAAATGAATTGGCTATTACATCTGACCAAACTTATGCGTATAAATTTAATGAGGGTAAAGCTGTAAAAATAAAACCCTATGTAAAAGACTTCTATGAGTCGAGCGCAACCAATTATGCCATTGCTACTCCTTATGGCTATGGCTATTTGTTGCTACCCGAACAAGCATCACCAATCAACAGTAAAGCCTTTTTACTTTCAGGCTATGCTGCTGTTTGCGATAAAAACGAACGTACGCGCTGTGTGGCTTATGATAAAAGTAATCAATCGCTCTATGCCGGTACCGTAAGTGGTTTGTGGCAATGGAATGCCAATCACGAAGTTGAATTAAAAGCACAACAAAAATCCATCATCGCTGCCGACTTAGGCCTCTATCAACAACAACTGATGGTAGCTACACTGAACGATGGTTTTTATATTTTTCAAAACCAACAGGTCAAGGCACATTATACTTCCGAAAACGGATTACTCAGTGCTAACTTACTGAAAGTAAAAGTAAGTGCCGATGCAGTATGGCTTTTAAGCGATAAAGGCTTGCAGTGTTTTAAACCGGCACAACAAAGCTTCACGTCATTTTCATTTGCCAATGAACTTGCTTCACAAGAGGTGAATGATTTTGAAGTGCTCGATGAAACCATCTACTTAGCCACGAGTTTGGGATTAGTTGCCTTTAACCGTTGGGATACTGCTCGCGTAGCTGTTAATCCGCTATTGTTAATCGATAAATTTTATTGCGATAAAAAAGAATACCCCTTAAATCAAGAAGCTACGTATGAAGCCGGCAATCATTTGATCGAATTTTATTTGAGTGCCCCTAATTTTTTAAAAAGCAATCCGCTTACTATTTATTACTGCGTCAACAATTCGGCTTGGCAAAAACTAGCAACGGGCGAAGCAATTTTAACCCTTCCGCAATTAGGCCCCGGTGCTTACACCATTCAGTTCAAAGCCCTCAATGCCGGCGGTAAGTGGAGTCAAACGCAGCCCGTTTTTAAATTCACTATTCTAACCCCATTCTACTTACAAACTTGGTTTTGGGTATTGAGCGCATTAATCGTTATTGCGGTAATTGCCTTGTTGATTGGCAACGAGTTTCGTAAGCAACGCCTACGCGCCGAAAAAGCACGCCTCGAAAAAGAATTGGAACAAAGCAAATTGAGCAGTATCAAAAGTCAAATGAACCCGCACTTTTTATTCAATGCACTCAATACCATTCAATCTTATATTTATCAAAACGATAAAAACAATGCCTCGGCTTATTTAGGAAAATTCAGCGAGCTAACCCGCATCATCCTGGACATGAGCACCAAAGAAAAAGTTGCATTGGCCGAAGAGTTGCGCGCCTTGCACTTGTATTTAGAGCTGGAGTTGCAACGCTTCGAAGATAAATTGCAAACACAGGTTATGGTAGATCCGGCGCTTTCGCCCGACTTTACTTTATTGCCCAGTATGCTCATTCAACCCTATATTGAAAATGCGATTAAACACGGATTGCTGCATAAAAAAGACCACCGCTTATTAGTGGTTAAATTTGAAAAGCAAGAGTCCTTTTTAAAAGTAACGATCGATGATAATGGGGTAGGAAGAAAACGTGCAGCCGAATTGCAATCGCTGAAAACAAAGAAGCACGAATCTTTTGCCATGAGTGCCAATAAAAAACGTTTGGCTATTTTAAACAGTCACAGCAAACAACCCATCGGCATACAAATTATCGATAAACAAAACGAACACGGCGAAGCAAGCGGCACAACCGTTTTGCTACAAATCCCTATTTAATGGGAAATAAATCAATTGCTCCAAAAACAAAACTACTGCTAACAACCTAACTATGATAAAAGCGATTATTATTGATGATGAACCTAAAGCGCGTAAACTGTTACAAGCTATTATTGCCGAATACTGCCCCGATGTAGAAGTGTTGGCCGATTGTGAAGATTTACCCAACGGCATCAAAGCCATTAAAAAACACCAACCCGATTTAATTTTCTTGGATATTGAAATGCCCGGCCACAGCGGCTTAGAGTTGCTCGATTTTTTTAATGAAGAAGAAATAAATTTTGGAATCATATTCACTACCGCTTATAATGAATATGCCATTCAAGCCTTTCGCTTTTCGGCTATCGATTATTTATTAAAGCCCATGCAGCACCAACAACTGATGGATGCAGTGGAGCGTTTTCGCAAAAGAGCCGCCGCTACCGGAGCTTTGCATTACAAACAACTCAAAGACAATTTAAGTACGGCTGTTGGTTGGGACGAAAAGCGCATTATCATTCCGAGTGGTCAAACGCAAAAGTTTATTAAACCGTCGGATATTGTTTTAATAAAAGGTAATGGAGCTTACAGTGAAATATGTTTTGTAGATGGCACTAAGATTTTAGCCAGTCGCAATTTGAAACATTTTGAAGAAACCTTGCAGCAAGTTTCGTTCTTCTTTCGCAGTCATAAATCGTTTTTGGTTAATTTACAACACGTGTTGGAATATGTAAAAAGCGATGGGGGTTATTTAAAATTAATTGGCAACAACGAAGCCGGGCTGTCGCCTGAGCGGGTAGATGAATTGCTCGAACGCATGAAATAAAGTGGCCCGGCTGCGTATTAAATAGCTTGATTTACCAATTGAAATTAAGTTATCTTTGTGTTCAAATTTTTTAAGCATGAGTATCATTTTAAACCTTTGGTGGTTGCCGATTCTATTGGTTGCTGCCTTCACCGGCTTTGTTACCATTAACCAAGGTACAATAGGTGTCGTTACGCTTTTTGGTAAATACCGTCGTATTCTACGTCCGGGATTAAACTTTAAGATTCCGTTTTTCGAGCAGATTTACAAACGGGTGAGTATTCAAAACCGCTCGGTCGAACTCGAGTTTCAGGCTGTTACCATCGATCAAGCCAATGTGTATTTTAAGTCGATGTTGTTGTATTCGGTTTTAAGTGTGGATGAAGAAATCATTAAAAACGTAGCCTTTAAATTTATTTCCGATCGCGATTTGATGCAGGCATTGATTCGTACTGTTGAAGGAAGTATACGTGCCTTTGTGGCTACAAAAAAGCAAGCCGAAATTTTATCGGTGCGCCGCGATATTGTTGAAAATGTAAAAGAACAAGTAGATGTTACTTTAGAAACCTGGGGTTATCATTTACAAGATTTACAAATCAACGACATCACCTTTGATGAAGCCATTATGACCAGCATGAGTAAAGTGGTGGCCAGTAACAACTTAAAAGCGGCTGCCGAAAACGAAGGTCAGGCTTTGTTGATTACCAAAACCAAAGCTGCTGAAGCCGAAGGTAATGCCATTAAAATTGCTGCCGAAGCCGAACGTCAAGCTGCTCAATTGCGCGGACAAGGTGTGGCGCTTTTCCGTGAAGAAGTAGCTAAAGGTATGAGTATGGCCGCCGAAGAAATGAAACAAGCCAACTTAGACACCAATGTTATTATGTTCAGCATGTGGACCGAAGCCATTAAAAACTTTGCAGAAGTGGGTAAAGGCAATGTTATCTTTTTAGATGGCAGCAGCGAGGGCATGCAAAAAACATTATCGCAAATTATGGGTTTAGGTAAATTAGATACAAACAAAAAATAAGCACTATGATTCGTCGTTTTTTAGTTGTTATAATTGTATGCTTGTGTGCTGTTCAAGTTGATGCTGCCGGTTTAATACGCTTTTATGAAAACGCCAAAGTAGGCTATAAAAATGCCGAAGGAAAAGTAATTGTTCCGGCTAAATATGCCGCCGGCTCCGAGTTTATTAACGGATTGGCTTTAATTGTGTCGAATAATAAAAGAGGTTTTATTGACAGTACCGGCAAAGAAGTAATTGCGCCGCAGTTTGATGATGCAGCCCCTTTTGATTTGAATTTGGCTCCGGTAAAAAAAGACGGGAAGTACGGTTATATCAATCGCGAAGGGAAGTTTATTGTTACACCGCAATACGACGAAGCTTATGCTTATCAAGAAGGCTTTTCGAAAGTTAAATTAAATGGCAAGTTTGGTTTTGTTGATGGAAGAGGAATCCTGGTGGTTCCGTGTATGTATGATTATGCCGATAATTTTTCGATTCAATTGGCAGCGGTACAGTTAAAAAAGAAATTCGGTTATATCAATACTAAAGGTGATGTAGCGTTAAGCTTCAGTTACAAAGCAGCAACGGCTTTTAATTCGGTTACGCGCACCGCATTTGTAAAAATCAATAAAGAGTATTTCGAAATTAAAGAAGACGGCACCATCATTCGTGTAGTGGAAGATGAAGAAGAGCAGGAAAGTAAAAAGCGCTTAAACGAACTCGATACAGACAAGTAAAAGCAGCTTATCAAACTAATTTAAACGCGTCGGCATCTTTCCAAAAGGCATAGGTGCGGCGCGTTTTTAATAAGTCGTCTTTGCTGAGGGTAATGGTTTAAGAATGTTGTTCGTATTAAATACAAATCCTTCATTTTACCTTACCATAAATACGAAGACCATATACCTTAGTATTGCTTTAGGGGGCATCGCTTATATTAAAAAAACAGCTTACCTTTATTATCCATTACAAGATGTAACATTACACCCAAGGCAAATTGGAGCTTAGTATTAAATATAATGGATTGTTATTGATTCAACTTGTTGATGATAAAGGTAAACTTCTTGAAAGCAAAAAGCTGGTGATTAATGATAACTAATCTTTGCCGATTTATAGTGCTTAACACAATGGGGCTGCTCTTTGGCAGTCCTATTGTATTTGGGCAAGTTAATTTAGTGCTCAACCCTTCGTTTGAGGATACTGCTAAAATTATGGTGCATGGAAGCAATAATATACAGGATGCTTTATTTTGGAGTAGTTTAGATACTACGTCGAATAATAATCCGATATGTTCACCATCTTATATAAGTGTGTATAACACCGACCCTTCGTGCCATATACCGTCAAACAACACTTACTTTTATCAATACCCTAAATCTGGTAACTCTTGTGGTTACATTGAACTATATTATTTTGATACCTGGTTTGGTGAATACCGAAACTATGCCCAAGGAAAGCTTAAAAATAAGCTTATCAACAACCATCATTATTGTGTTTCTTTTTATGTCAACCTTGCTGACATTTCTACCAAAGCCATAGATAGAATTGGGGCCTATTTCGATGATGGAACTATTGATTCAATAAGCGCCTGTTCTCATCCAATTCCTTATATCATTCCACAAATTGAAAATCCTAAATTCAATTTTATTCAGGATACCTTGAATTGGGTCAAAGTTGAAGGGATCTTTACTTCAAGTGGTATTGAAAAATTTATTACCATCGGCAACTTCTATACAAACTCAACTACAGGTACCATTAATATGCCCGGTTGGGTTATTGGTCCTGTTGCTTCTTACCTTCTCGACGATGTCAGCGTCATTGATATCAGCGAGCCTAACTTTGCCGGTAACGATACGTTGCTTGCTCCGGGTTGTCCCGTTTTTATTGGCCATGCTGATGATATTGGTTTTACTTCAGAATGGACGTACAAAGACAGTTCTTCCATCATCAGTACTCATGCCGGCATTACGGTTAGTGACAGCTCCTCTAAAACCTATGTGGTTAAAATGATTACCGGCTGTGCCGTCTTGTTTGATACCATTACCGTTAGTAGAGACAGTTCGTTAAAATGCATTGGTGTGGGTATTCCGCAAACTCCTTCCAAACAAGAGGCTTTCGTGGTTTATCCTAATCCAAATAATGGTAACTTTACTATTAATTACAAGGTGCAACAAAACAATCAATTCAAATTGCTTAATTGTGTAGGGCAAACTATTCAGGTTATTACCCCTAATAACACCCAAGGCAAATTGGAGCTTAGTATTAAATACAATGGATTGTTATTGATTCAACTTGTTGATGATAAAGGAAAACTTCTTGAAAGTAAAAAGCTGGTGATTAATGATAACTAATCTTTGCCGATTTATAGTGCTTAATACAATAGGGCTGCTCTTTGGCAGTCCTATTGTATTTGGGCAAGTTAATTTGGTGCTCAACCCTTCGTTTGAGGATACTGCGGTACATTTAGTACACGGAGGAAATAATATAAAGGATGCACGATATTGGAATAGTTTAGATACCCTCTCTAGTTATTCTATTTGTCGTTCTACATTTGTAAGTGTTTATAATTCCGATCCTTCATTTCATATCCCTTCAAATAACACTTTCTTTTATCAATGGCCCAGAACAGGAAATTCTTGTGCTTTTATAGAAATATATGGATGGGATCCATGACTAGGCGAGTACAGAAATTATACTCAAGGCCGCTTTAAACAGAAACTTCTTGCTAATCATCAATACTGCGTTTCATTTTATGTGAACTTATCCAATAAAGCTACCAGAGCCATTGACAGAATTGGAGCTTACATCGATGATGGTACTATTGACTCAATAAGCGCCTGTTCTCATCCTATTCCTTATATCATTCCACAAATTGAAAATCCGGCATTTAATTATATAAGTGATACGCTGAATTGGGTCAAAGTTGAGGGGGTTTATACTGCTAGTGGCCATGAGCGTTTTATAACAATCGGTAATTTTTATTCGAATGCCAATACACATACTTTAACGGTTCCTGGATGGGTGAGTGGTCCATTATCAGCCTACCTTCTCGACGATGTCAGCCTCATCGATATCAGCGAGCCTAACTTTGCCGGTAACGATACGTTGCTTGCTCCGGGTTGTCCCGTTTTCATTGGACATGCTGATGATATTGGTTTTACTTCCGAATGGACGTACAAAGACAGTTCTTCTATCATCAGTACTCATGCCGGCATTATGGTTAGTGACAGCTCCTCTAAAACCTATGTGGTTAAAATGATTACCGGCTGTGCCGTCTTGTTTGATACCATTACCGTTAGCAGAGACAGTTCGTTAAAATGCATTGGTGTGGGTATTCCGCAAACTCCTTCCAAGCAAGAGGCTTTCGTGGTTTATCCTAACCCAAATAATGGTAACTTTACTATCAATTACAACAGAACTGAAAAGGTTTCATTTAAGTTGTTGAATGCTTTGGGCCAAACGTTGCAACAACAAACGAGCATTCCTTTACAAACAAATTATACCATTCATACCAACTATAACGGCGTTTTATTCTTACAACTCCTTAATGAAAACGGGGTGATAGTAGCAACTAAAAAAGTGCTTTGTACAGATTAATCGTTTGCTAAAAGTTACTTCAGTCGACAGCAACTAAAACCGCATTTTATTGTTGCCACAACTTGCATCAAACTAATTTAAACGCGTCGGCATCTTTCCAAAAGGCATAGGTGCGGCGCGTTTTTAATAAGTCGTCTTTGCTGAGGGTAATGGTTTGGGTTATTACTTCGTGTGCTTGTTGAAACAGCACTTCTCCTAAAGGCCCTATCACACTGCTGTCGCCACTGTGATAAATCGAATTGCCATCCATTCCAACTCTATTCACTCCTATTGTATAACATTGGTTTTCGATGGCGCGTGCTTGCAACAAGGTTTTCCAAGCTAAAGCACGGCGTTCGGGCCAATTGGCTACAAACAACAAAACATCATATTTACCACGGTAGTCTAATTCACTTGCCTCATTTCTGCACCATACCGGAAATCGTAAATCATAACAAACCATAGGAGCTATGTTCCAGCCTTTGCATTGCACAATTAAATGTCGTGCTCCGGCAGTATAGGTTTTGTGTTCATCGCTCAATCGAAACAAATGGTGTTTGTCATAACAAGCATAGGTTCCATCAGCTCGCATCCACACCAAGCGGTTGTAATAATTTTCTTCGTCCTTAATAATCAAACTGCCACAAACAACGGCTTGCTTTTGTTTGGCCCATTTCGTCATGGCCGCAATGCCGGGCCCTTCCATGGTTTCAGCATAAGTAGCTGCTTCCATCGTAAATCCGCTGCTAAACATTTCGGGCAATACAATAATATCTATCGGCCCGCTAATGGCCTTTATTTTTTCTTCAAACGCCTGCATGTTTTCGATTGGCAATTGCCAATGCAAATCGGCTTGCACCACCACTACATGTAATTGATCTTCCATTAATTTAATTTTAATAAGCGTTCAACGGCTCGGTCTAAGGTTTCTTGTTTTTTCGCAAAACAAAAACGCAGCAAGTGATAATCTTTGGCGCGGTGATAAAAAGCAGATAAAGGAACCGTGGCTACACCAATCTCTTTGGTCAATCGTTTGGCATAATCCATATCTTTCTCATCGCTGATTTTGCTGTAATCCAACAATTGAAAATAGCTGCCTCGCGTTGGGGTATAAATAAACGGTAAGTCTTTTATTAAGTTTAAAAAGTAATTGCGTTTTTCTTCATAAAAAGCATTCAAGCCCAAATAATGTTCAGGTGTTTTTAAATACTTGGCCAATGCATATTGAACCGGAGTATTGGTGCTGAATACATTAAACTGATGCACTTTACGAAATTCTTTGGTCAGTGCTTCGGGGGCAATCACATAACCCAGTTTCCAACCGGTAGCATGAAATGTTTTACCAAATGAATAAACGGCAAAACTGCGCTCAGCCAATTTCGGAAAACGCAATACGCTTTGATGCGCTTGCTCGTCGAACAAAATATGTTCATACACTTCATCACTCAAAATCAATATATCAGTAGTAAGCACCAGTTTTTCTAATTGACGCATATCCTTATCGCTAATAATACTGCCGGTTGGATTGTGCGGCGTATTAATAATAATCATGCGTGTTTTATGATTGATGCGCTTTTTAACCACTTCCCAATCAATAGTAAAATCGGGCGCTTTTAATTCAATATAAACCGGAACACCGCCACATAAGGTAATGGCAGGTGCATAACAATCATAAGCCGGTTCAAAAATCAACACTTCATCATCCGGATGTACTACGGCTGTTATCGCCGAAAATATAGCTGTTGTTGCTCCGGGAGTAACGGTTACTTCTAAATCCGGATCGATAGCCACGCCATAACTGTTGCTGTATTTTTCGGCAATGGCTTCTCGCAATTCTTTCACACCGGGCATGGGTGCATATTGATTTTTTCCGGCTTGATATTCAGCATGAATTAAATCAATTAAGTTTTTATCGACTTCAAAATCCGGAAAGCCTTGCGATAAATTAATGGCTTGGTGTTCGTTGGCCAAAGCCGACATCACCGTAAAAATTGTGGTGCCTACTTGAGGCAGTTTGCTGCGAATCGAAAAAGGGTAGTTGTTCATGGGGTATCTTTTTGAGTCGTCGTGTATTTCATAAAATGCTTTGCGTTAGCGCCTTCATTAAACAATAAATCCAATATGCTTACATAATGTGTAAAGGGTGGATGCAATTGTCGGTATTCGGGATAGCCGCTATAATCCAACCAATTTACACTTATTTTTTCTTTTTCAAAACAAGTCAAGTCCATATAGTCTTTTGCCGCCGGTCCGGTATAATAGTGATTGGCGTTTCGTTGTTGACACAAATTAACCAAGCGTTCTGTTTTTCCTTCCACCAAATTATAATCGCTGCTTTTGGTAAATGGGGTAGTGATGCCTAAATAAGTGGCGATGTTGCGCAAAAAGTATAAATTGATTTCGCTTAAATAGGTTGCAGGCACATGTGCATACAAATCACCAATAAAATCTTTTACTTCGGCAAAACAAGCTGCTTTGGCATAATGCTGCTTTAAACTGTTCCAATGATCTTGATTCCAATCGGCATCGCTTACTTTAGTATCTTTAATGGTTTGCGTGTATTTGCCTTTAACTTCAACCGGAATAGTAAGCCATACTAAACCATGTGCGGTTTTAATTTGATTGCGATTGCGCCAATCTCGTCGGGTGTATTGCATGTCATCATACAACATAAACTCATCTACCAAAGCCATGCTATCAAAATAGCCTTTCCAAGGTATATAGTTGGATTGTGTGATGATTATGCTTTTCGACATGTTGTTGTGTACTACTTGATTAGGTTTATCGATCGGTAAATTTAATATTTGTTGCAAGTTAACGTGTATTGCAGCAATGAATTTCTTCCAAAAAATAAAATTT
>JAHEYX010000374.1:1458-3095 GCA_023251415.1 Chitinophagales bacterium | reverse complement strand
CAGAGGTGGATAGTAAGGGCTTGCCGAAAGCTGCTAATAATTCCAAACAGAATTCATCTTTCGGAATACGTATCGCTACACTGCCATCGGCTGCTAGTACCGGCGACTGAAAGCCTTTGGCTTGCGGGAATATAAACGTTACTGCGCGATCCCATTTATTGGCTAAGGCAGCATAGGTACTTGGAATAGACTCAACATACTGCGCCAATTGCGCTTCGTTTTGTACCAGTACGATACAGCTCTTCGTTGCAGGACGGTTTTTAATGTCAAATACTTTAGCAACGGCTTCCGTATTGAGAGCATCGCATCCCAATCCCCCTATCGTATCGGTAGGGTAGAGTATCGTTCCGCCGCGTTTTAGAAGGTCGACTGTAGTGGTGAGTTCTGGCCATTTCATGCCGCAAAGGTAATACGCAATAAGCATTTACACTACTGGCAGTATTTAAAAAGCAAATTGGTTTTATTGGTAATAAGCAGCAATAGCTTCGGCACAACGTTCGCCGTCAATAGCCGCACTCACAATTCCTCCGGCATAACCGGCTCCTTCACCACAAGGGAACAAGCCTTTAAGCTGCGGATGTTGTAAAGTCGTATTATCGCGCGGAATACGCACCGGACTAGAGGTACGTGATTCGGTAGCAACCAAAACCGCTTCATTGGTATAATAACTCGGCATCTTTTTACCAAATGCATGCAAGCCTTGTTGTAAGGTTTGATGGATATAATCAGGCAATACTTCTTTTAACGAACGACTCACTAAACCCGGTTGATAGGAGCATTCGGGTAAATCGCTACTGACAACGTTTCGAATAAAGTCGATCATACGTTGTGCAGGTGCTTTTAATTTTCCGCCACCGGCCTGATAAGCTTGTTGTTCGATGGCTTGTTGCAAATGCATAGCAGTTAAGGCCGATGCTTTTTGCTTTTGTTGTTTGGCATAAGCTGCAATATCAGCTTCGGTAATTTGAACCACCATACCACTGTTTGCAAACGGGTTATTGCGTTTCGAAGGACTCCAGCCATTCACCACAATTTCACCGGGTGCAGTGGCTGCAGGGGCAATTATACCACCCGGACACATACAAAATGAAAATACGCCACGGTTATTGACTTGTTGAACCAAGCTGTAAGAGGCCGGAGGCAAATGTTCATCTCGCACCTCACAATGGTATTGTTGGGCATCGATGATTTGTTGCGGATGCTCGATACGCACTCCTAAAGCGAAAGGCTTACTTTCTATAGCTATGGCATTGTGTTGCAACAATTCAAAAATATCGCGCGCACTGTGTCCTGTAGCCAGTAACAAGGCTTTGGCTTCAAAATTTTCTGCACCGTTGAGTTGTATTTGAATATGGCCGGCAGCATTTTGTTGAAGTGCGGTCAGCTTTTTTTCGAAATGAATTTCACCACCGTACTGCAAAATGGTTTCGCGCATATTTTCAATGATGCCAGGCAATTTATTCGTCCCGATATGCGGATGCGTATTGACGCGAATATCGGGCGTAGCACCATGTGCCACGAAATTATCTAGTATGCGATTGACATTACCGCGTTTGGTGCTGCGTGTATATAATTTACCATCGCTGTAAGTTCCGGCTCCTCCTTCTCCAAAACAATAATTACTCTCCGGATTAACG
>JAHEYX010000374.1:0-1448 GCA_023251415.1 Chitinophagales bacterium | reverse complement strand
GGCAGCTAAATCACGACGACGATCTCTGACTTTTTTACCGCGCTCAAAAAGCACCGGTTTAATGCCTAATTCAATTAATCGCAAAGCAGCAAACAATCCTGCCGGACCGGCTCCAATAATAATTGCCGGAGCAGCATGGTGTACAGCTTGATAATTGAAATGGGTTGTTGCCAAGGCTTGAACAGGCTCACCGCAATACACTTTTAATTGCAATACAAAATAAACTTGCCGTTGTCGAGCGTCAACGGAGCGACGCATAATTTGGTAACCTGTAATGGCTTTAGGCGAAATACTAAGTTTATTGGCTAGTTGCTTTAACAGTAAAGCATCATCTTTTAAATGAGCAGGCGTAACTTTAAGTTCGAGATCATGTATCATAAGCAATGGTCAGGGATTTATCCTGAAAGGCTGTAAAGATATACAATAACTACAAAGCTCGATACCCATAACCGTACTTAGTTGAAGCGTGATTTAAGGGCTAAGGCACGTTTCTCAATCAAGTACCAGGAAGCAATGGCTATTATTAATGTGATGGGAATTGTATAAGCCACCATTTGCCAGGTATTGATTTGTCCTTTGAATGCATACACCAAAAATTGTTGCACCATAAAACCATACACATAAATACCATAAGAGCAATCACCAAAGGCGGTGATTTTTGTGAACGGTCCAATGGGTAAGCGTGCTAAAAACAAGGTTAAATAAGGTACTGTAAAATAATACACATACAATTGCAAGGGGGATCGGAGGGCAAAATAAAACAAGAGTAACAGGGCACTTAAGCCAATCCAATTCAATGGGATGTACTTTTCGTATACTTTAAATTGTATACCGATGAAAAAGAAACCGGCCATATTGACCAATTTACCCAATTCTAAACCCGCTACGATAATGGTATTGAGCGCTTTCCATTGGTCGAGCGCCAACAATAGTAAAACCAGCACTATACTGAAATAGAAATTACGACGCGTACTCCACAACAGACCGAATGTTCCTAAAACAAACAACACGATGTATAAAGTGAATTCATAACTAAGCGACCAGATGCTGCCATTAATGGTATGACTATGAAAATAAGGTGCTTCAAATACCCCCGGTAAAACAAACTGCAGTTTGTATAAACCGAGATTCACCAAAAAGCGCCAGGTGAGCGGGTTGCTGAAATAATCACCAAGCGATAGGGTAGTCGTAAGTGGGCCAAGCACCAGTAAAGCAACGAAGGTAGCCACCCAATAAGCCGGAAAGATGCGAAGTATGCGCGCGGCCAAATAAGGCTTCAAAATTTTTAACCATAAGGCTCTACCTCGTAGATCAGGGTATTGTTGTCGAACAAGGCGATTTCGCTCCAATAAACTGCTGCTGATTAAGTATCCACTGATCACTAAAAACACATTCAATGCTAAGGTTCCGGTGGCCACGGTGCCGGTTAATTCAAACAAAAAGTCAGT
>JAHEYX010000373.1 GCA_023251415.1 Chitinophagales bacterium | reverse complement strand
CAAAATTTATGTCATATAAAATCAAGCCAAAGAAAGTCAACAACACACTCGTAATTAAAAAAACTAAAATAGTAAGTGACCAAGCCCATGTCCCCATTTTTGGTTCCGTATAACGAAAAGTTTTATAGGCAAGAAATACTGCCATCGTAATGATAAGTACAAATGAAAAAATCAAAATGAAACCTTGCATAAATTTTATTTTTTAAATAATGCTAAACTCATCGTACTGTTCACTAAAACAATTTCATCAGAAGCACTTTGTCCAATTTCCATTTCTTCCATCGAAACAATATCCTTGGCTTTTTTGCTTGCCGCTTTCCATTTAATGGAATTGTCATTAAGTAAATTGTGAAGCTTAATTGCTGCTTCTTTATTTGAAGCGATTCCATTAATTTCTACTTGATCTATAGTCCCATTCGTTAATACTACAAAAGAAAGAGAAATAGGAATACTTGGATTTGCATCAACACATTTCCATTCGATTAATTTTCTTTCAATCAGCTTTGTCAATTCAGCTTTGCCAATGGCTTCAGTAGGATACGATTCCGGTTGATAAAGTGGTGGGCTAAGCCATTTATCATCTTGCGGAAGCGTTGTAATAGTATAACGATGCTTTAGCATTTCTTGCTCTTTATACTTGAATTCATGATGTACTTCAGCGGCTTTCTCCTCATACACAACCCAACTTATCAATGGCATTAGGGTGTTATCTTTAAACTGACGCGTAGCCATAAAGCCCGAAGTAACAACAATATCGGTTACCGTATTATTGTTTTGGTTGATCCATTTCACAGGTACTTTTGACAATCCACTTGGAATATTGTCCATTTCAACACGCGACAATAAAAACCGATATCCTTTCAAATACGGATTCGGATAAATACTGTCTTCATACATTAATGCATCACTAGAATCTGCCGATGGAACAATTCGCATACCTTTTAAATAAGGAAAGAATTTAAGAATCCAACCACTTATTACTGTGCCTCCATATAGCTCTTCATTTTTATAAATATTCTTCCAAAAGTCTTGATTGGGTTTATTATTCACAGCATTTATAAATTGTTTTATAACCGGCTTTAGTTCGTTACCCCAATCGCCTAAACCCACTTTATCCAATTCATTTAATCGATTATATATGGTTTGCCAATCTTGTTCAGTACCGGTAATCGTTATTTGCGGTATACCACATCCGGTCAATGCTACGTAATTAAATTCCTTTTTAAACGCATCCAGTAAAGTGTTTTGAAATGCAACTGTTTCTATAGTAGTTGTTGTGGTATATTTTGGAATTAATAGCGAATAAATATCGTCTTTCGTGTATTCCTTTGTTTGATTGGCTAAGCCTGCAATAACTTCTTGCCAATGCTTAGCATCAATGGCTAAACTATCATTTTGTACAATTAATGTTTTACGATCCTTAACTGTAAAAATTCGGTATTTAAGCTGATTGAAATTAAAATTTACATGCATGGCAACTCCTTGACAAATCGCTAACCAAATAATGTCAGGACTTAATAACAAAGGGCGGTGCTGGTCATAACATACATGTATGGTTTGTACTAATCCATTGTTATAGGCTTCTGCAAGTTGAAGGTACTGTTGTTCTTGCGGAATATAAATTAATGCTTTTCCGATTTTGTTTTCGAATACCAATTTCGCATCATAAGTTAACAATTGCCCTTTTGGTTGTTGGACGCTATCAACATCAAAACTCACTCCCTTTGGTTTCAGCGAATCTTCAATCGTAAGTTTAACTGCTTGTGGCTTAACCCTGGTAGGTCCCATACAGGCAACAAAGAGTAAAAGCACGAAGCCTATTATTGGTTTGAGATTCATCATCGTTACAATTTAATAAATTTACAAGTACCTATACTTCCACCTGTGTCTTGCTTTTGAATTAAATACAATCCTTGCATCAAGCTGGATACATCTAATTGAAGTTGCGCTGTATCAAATTGCCACATGGTTTGCATAACCAAACTTCCTTTAGTATCAATTATTCGAATTCGCGAATAATGCCGTTGAGCTTCTTGGAGTGTTATAGTTAGCATGGTAGTAACGGGTTGTGGATAACAAGTTAACGTATAGTGATTAGTTGAAATTGCTTTAGTTTCACAAGTAAAATTATGCAGTTTCAATTCTTCCAAAGCCCATTCCCTACGGGTTGTAACAAATGGAAGTAATGCCGCCAATGGATGAACAAATGAAATATTTTTTCTAGGGAATGCATAGGTTTGTGATACTTCTTCAGCTAATGCTTTATCGAAATCTTCGAGTGTATTAAATTTCTGCGGATCGTCAGCATAAGCCGCACGTATCAACCCTTGCCAATAGGCGGCTTGCTTGGCAATAGGAGTGATTGTAAACGTTTCTTGAAGCAAATCACAGACAATGTCGAGATAAGCTGTTTGGTATTCCGGAATACTAAATATGGCTTTTAATAAAGGACGTTCATTAAACTTGTTCGATGGAATCAAATAATTGGTGCTTGTTAAAAGTAAGGCATATAAACCCTCCGGTAGTTGAAACGATTCATTTTCATCCCAGGGTATCCAATATATTTTTCCGTTTGGATGTTCATAGATATAAAAGTTATTTCCACCACCCCAATAACTGTCCCAACTAAAAATTAATTTCTCAACTGCCAAGGCATGTAAATAGGAGTTCACATCAAACACGCTGTCTAAAGCGGCTTTCATTGTTGCATTCGGATTGTGATTGATTACATCTACAAAGTGAATAAAGCGTTTCCAATCGGCAATACTTTCATTGGTTTTTAATTCAAGTCCTTTTTCATAATCTGCTTTGTTTGCCGATTTCCAAATAAAATCTACACCTGAAGTGCGTGTGGTTTTATATAAATTACCATCATTATTAGCAGTACCAAATCTATCGCCTAAAAAAGTTTTGTCCACGTTTTCAACTAATTCATACAACCCCCAATATTCATCGTTTACATACAAGCGCGCAAAGGCTGTTCGAGGAGCCGGCAATCCTGCTTTTCGCATCAATTGATAAGCAATCGCCTCGCGTACAAAACTTGGATCATCGGTACCATTATTCAAATTAATTTTTCGTAAACCATCAAAGCGTTGATTGTCGATGAAGGCATCAAACGACAGTT
>JAHEYX010000372.1 GCA_023251415.1 Chitinophagales bacterium | reverse complement strand
GAGTCGTATTCGCAAATACCGGTACAAGATTTTATGTACGGTGCCATGGAAAATACTACTGCAACCATTTATGGCGACTTTTTATTGAATGACGCCCGTGGCGCAATTGATAATTCTTATACCGGCGTAGATGTACACGAGCTTACACACCAATGGTTTGGCGACTATGTAACCGGTCGAAGCTGGAAACAAATTTGGTTGCAAGAAAGTTATGCTACCTATTATCCAAAATTATTTTTCAAAAAAATAAATGGAGCAGCAGCTTATGAGTGGAACCGCAGGGGCGAACATCGAGCTGCTTTAGGATTTCCGGAAAAAGACAATTTGCCCATCGTTCATACCAGTCCCGGAACAGCACGGATTTATCAAAAAGGTTCGGCAGTAATTGATATGATGAATTATGTTTGGGGTGAAGAAAATTGGAAACGAGTTATTAATTACTATTTACGCCATCACAGTTACTCAAATGTTGAAACAAACGATCTTTATCAAGCTTTTCAAGATACCTTAGGTGTAGTGCCGGAATGGTTCTTCTCGGAATGGTTGTACAAAGGAGGTGAACCCTCTTACAAAGTAAGCTATACTGATCAAACCACAACTGGTAAACAACAAACGCAGGTGGTGGTAGAACAACTGCAACAAAAAGCCGGAGAAATTGGCTTGTTTAAAATGCCGGTGGTTTTAGAAGTATTCTACCAAGATGGCACGTATGATTCCATACGCGTTTGGGTAACAGAAGCACAACATATTTTCAATATACCCAATGCTCAACACAAAGCCATTCAGTTTGTGTTGTTTGATCCGGGCTCCTATATTTTAAAGCGCATTCAATTCGATAAATCAGAAACTGAATTATTGAATCAATTGCAAGCTGCTCCACATTTTATTGATCGTTATGATGCTTTAATCGCCTTAAAGAACACAGCACTTGATAAGAAACGCACAATTTTAATCGAACGCTATTCGAAAGAGCCTTTTCAAGCCATGCGTGCTGAAATAGTAGCTCAATTAGCGCAAGATGAAGATGAAAAAAGTAAAGCATTTATACGCAACTGCTTTACAGATCTGGCAAGTGAAGTTCGACAAAGCATTATTTCCAATACTAAAATTATTAGTGTAGATCAACGCAGCGATTTCGAACATTTATTGCTTGATTCTTCTTATGTGGTTGTTCGATTAGCCTTAGAAAAACTGTGTACCAATTTTCCACAAAACACTGCTCAATATTTGGAACTTACTAAAGGTTTATGCGGGGTAGGCAATGTATTAAAATGCAAATGGTTGGAGTTGAAAGCCGGATTAGACAAAGAACCCGCTGCAGCAATACATGAATTAGTAGACCTTACCTCAGCAAGTTATGAATTTCAAACCCGTAAAAATGCAGCAGAGGCATTAAAAAGATTAAATTATTGTGATACCTATTTGATGGCAAATCTGTTGGATGCAATGTGCAGCAGTAATGGGCGCTTAGCCGGACCAATGGGGTCGGTGTTCAGTTTTTTTTATGAGCAAACTGCCTTTAAAAAACCGTTTCAAGATTTTTACCGCAAATCGAATTATTCAGTCTGGCAACGCGAGTTATTGGATAAATACATGAAGTAAACAGCGCTTGTACACTTTTGTATGCAATAGCCTGTTAAGGGATTGTTACCCTTACTTGTAATGCTAATTTTACTTGTACCTTTGCGCACATTCATTATTGCCGTTGAAACTACTTTGAAGCAAAAGCCGTCCATATTATTTTCACTTAATTGCCTTTTAGGATATGGGATTGGTTTTGCAATACTGTTATTTACAGCCTGCGCGCATGTTGTTTCACCGGATGGTGGCTTACGCGATAAACAACCGCCGCAATTAGTAGTGGCTAAACCTGCTAATGAAAGTGTTCGTTTTAATCAAAAAAGTATTAGCCTGCATTTTGATGAGTACGTTCAATTAAAAGGTCAAAGCGATGCAATATTAATTTCACCACCACAACCAAAACCTCCTAAAATAACCGCACGCAATAAAACGATAAATGTTGTTTTTCAAGATACTTTGCAAGCCAACACTACTTACTCGATAAACTTTGGCGAGGAAATTCAAGATATTACCGAACATAATGCACTGCATAATTTTAGCTATGTCTTTTCTACCGGCAACTTCATCGATTCACTGCAATTGAACGGAAGAGTAACCGATGCGTATACTACACTTCCGGTAAAGGATATGTTGATGGTATTGTATGCGCAAAACAATGACTCTTTGCCAGCTTTGAAGTTACCGTTGTATTATACCCGAACAAACGAACAAGGGGAATGGCAATTAAAACACCTTAAAGCAGGTCGATTTAAACTGTTTGCTTTGAAGGATGCCAATGCTAATTTATTGTTTGATTCGCCAACTGAAGATATTGCCTTTAGCGATACCTTAATTCAACTGGAAGACCCTACGCCTTTAACCGGCAATAACAAACGCGATTCGATTAAGCCGATTAAATTGGTTAAATATGTTTCGTTGCGTTCCTTTAAAAACAAAACCAACAAACAACGGGCATACCCTATGGCTATTGCTGATTTAGGGCATGCTATTATTCCTTATACCTTGCCTCTTGACACTGCTTTCAGTGTTGAACCGCTTCCGAATTCAAAAAGCAAATTGGCAGCTTATTTTGCCAATGCGCGGCGCGATACTATACATTTATATTATAATTCGACGGCAAAAGATAGTTTTTATGTTCGGGTGATTACTCCTTCACAAATAGACACTGTGGGTTTGGAACTGCGTGAAGAGAGAGACACCTTATTGGTGAAACGCAAATTCAAGCTTGCATTGCGCACTAACTTGGCACAAGAAAATAGTGTAAAAGACAAACGTAAAGGAGCTGCTACTGTGGTTGCAAAGCCGGTAACCGTATTGATTCCGGGTCAAGACCTAACGGTTTATTTTAATCATCCGATTCGTAATTGGAAGCTAGCAAGCATACGATTACTAATCGATTCACAAAAGACAGTGCTGCTCACAAACGAACAACTTACTAAAATTAAAAAGGGGGCGTATTGGACCGGATTTAGTATTGCTGCTGCACAATTAGGCATAAAAGCACATTCCGCACAAGTGTTTATTCCGAAAGCATTAGTGGAAGATTGCTATGCCCA
>JAHEYX010000371.1 GCA_023251415.1 Chitinophagales bacterium | reverse complement strand
TAATCCATAAATTATTGGTACGATTACATGACCGTAAGTAAGAATGGTTTATTTGGGGTTATTCAAGTTTCTAATCATAAGACAATAATTCCTTTTAAATATTCGCGCTTAGAATTTTTTAAATACGAAGGATTAACCTTATTTGAAAAACAAAAGGGTTTGGGAAAAGCCTCTTGGGGATACCTTAATAATAAGGGCAAGGTAATTTGGCAACATACTGTTGAATGAAGCCGGAAACGAGTTGTAGTATTGAAATGGGTACACTATCAAATACAATCCGTGCTATGCAGTAAGCAATCAACAGCAAAGTAATTTGTTGCCTTTCTAAAATTGCTTTACTTTCGCCATACACTTAAATTTAAAACAATGAAAAAAATCACTTTAGTAGTTTTTACAATCACGATTATGGCGTGTTCTGTAACTAAGAAACAAAAACAAGACAGCGTAGTTAAAAACGAAGGAGCTACAACAACAACCGTTAAAACAGAATCCGCCCCTTCTACATTTACTCTTGCCATTCCAAATTCAGATGGAGTATATGAACCGGGAGATCGTGAAGTGGATGCATTAAAAGCAAACGGTACAACTGTAAGCATTGATCATTTAAACAAAGGGTATCAATTGTATGCTAATACGGCTTGTATAGAATGTCATTCCGCTAAAAATATTTATAAAATTCCAAGCAGTGAATGGTCAGCTATACTTGATAATATGGCCATAAAAGCCAAGTTGGCTGATGATCAGCGTGAGGCGATTAATTTATATGTTTTGTCAATAAAAGCTGCAGGCAAATAAAACCAAACTCATTCAAATTGAGCTGATATTGCATAAGAATGCAGCACTTCCATTTCCGGAATAAGCGATATAAAAATAATGTAAGTAATTAAAATGCATTCTTGCAAAGCGATTCGTAATTTGTTAATTTTAAAATAATGTCAAGCACCAAAACTATTCTCGACGATCAAGATTATGCGAAGAATAATCCCGAATCGCAGTATGTTGTTTTTAAACGATTTTCTTCCAAAGAAAATGCGGAGGAGTTAAGTAAACAATTAACAGCTCATGAGGTGCAAAATGTTATTGATACAAGTGCTCTACCTGTTTCTATAGTGCCGAATGGTCAAATGCAGAATGAAATAGTAGTTAAAGTAAAACAATCCAATTTACGAAAGGCTAATTTGATGCTGCAACAATTAATGCATAAGAATATAGCGCAACTTGATACTGATCATTACTTGTTTGAATTTACGGAAGAAGAATTAATAGACGTCATAAAGACACCCCATGAATGGCAATATGATGATTATCTTTTAGCGCAAAAGTTGCTGAAAGACCGTGGTTGTGCTATTGCGGAAAAGCAATTGAAAAGCTTCGAAAGTGTTAATTTAGCCAGAGAAGCACAAGAAGAAAAAGCTCCTATATTTATGCTGTATAGAGGTTATATCTATGCATTTGTTATAGGCGGAATGGGACTTATTGTTGGCTTGGGATTATTATACCAACGTAAAACAATTTCCGATGGAAGGAAAGTTAATTTTTATGATGAGGCTTCACGTAAACATGGAAAGTACATTGTACTGATTTCCATTTTTACAAGCTTGGTATATATTTTTGTTCTTTATAAGCGATTTTCGCGTTAAACTTATTCTGCTATATGCGGTGCATTTTTAATGGCTCTAAAGTGAAACTTACCATTCGTCGAAACAGCATAGGTTAGTAATTCTCCAAAGTCGCTATCCGGATAAGCAAAGAAGCTCGTGAATACCACAGCATGATTTATAGTATCAAATTTATCAATAGTGGTGGTTCCGAAAATGTTTTTGGTTAAAACCGCTTTTTTATAATAAAGTTTAAACAAGTCTTTAGTAATAATGGTGCGGCGGTTATTAATCGTGATTTCAATAAAGTTCTCTTGTCTTTGTTGTATATTCGAATGAACAGTATCATTTATTATATAAGGACCGGCGCTAAACAACTTACAATGTACCGTGTAAATTTGTCCATCAATTTTAAAAACAGTATCCAGGCAAGTACTATCGTAAGTTATTTTTTGGTAAGTAAATACTGTTGGAATTGAATCGGAAACAACTGCCGAATCAGTGTTTTGCTGCTGATTAGTAGAAGAACAATTAACTACTAACAGCATTAGTAACGCTAAGCAATTTATAAGTAATGATTTTAGTACACCTGCTTGGTTTAGAAATCAAAACTAATTGTTAATCCTTATTTTTTATGAAATAAAAATAGGAATTGTAACATTAATAAAATAGCTCACAGCACCTGCTTAGTTGTAATTATTTAAAATGTATTGGTATGGCCAAAAAGAAAACTTTAATAAATTACCTGACACCAACAAAAAACGGTGCAGTGGTAGTATTTGCGATTTTAATTATTGCACCCTTCATGCTTGATATGGCATTACGCATTTTATTTAATGCGAATGCTCTAAATAATAAACTGTTTTCTTTTGTGTTAGTTGCAGGCATAGTCATTATACTCTTGCTGCTAGTGTTTTTGTATATTAAATTCTATTTAGTGGAATCGGTTAAAAGCGATACTACTAATGCGCAAGTGTTAGATTATCAGGAAGAGGAATCTTAACCAAAGCTACTTTGCAGTATACAATCATGCTAGAGGCGGATTTTGCATAAGGTGCTCAGGAACTTTTCACCCATCGCAAGCGAGGGTGTTATAGTTGAACCCACCGCAAGGGTGGGTTTTACATTGTTGCCGAGGCGGACATCAGCCTATCGGCCTCTGCATTTCTGTATTTGCATTTCTAATTATTAATTCTCCATTCTCAATTTGTATTCTGTATTTGCTTTCAGCACGCAATACACTTAAGCTTTCACCTATTCTTATGGTGAATTTTAATACTTGCAATAAAATTATTTTTTAAAATTCAAAGGCTCTTTCAGCCAAAAAGATTTTTTTTTGGCTATTTCAGCCACAACAACCACCCTTTTCCACTACCATCTTTGTCGGGTCAGAAAAAAGGGGCTTAAACCAAAAATAAAGGGTCCTTTCAAAAAAACAAACGACAAAGCAATGAAACTTATCAATTTACCTAACAGCAAAAGCACCTCAAAAAAGGGGAATAGCACTCCAAAAGAGGCAGCTCCCTCTATTTTGAACCGCAT
>JAHEYX010000055.1 GCA_023251415.1 Chitinophagales bacterium | reverse complement strand
ATAATTTATTTTGGAATAGTTATTTAAAGACTGCTCTTATATTCCTGATTAGTTTACTAACATTTATAAACACTATTTTCTTTTGTTTTCAACTAATTATTTTGACTATTAGTTTAGTATTACATCAATCTGTTTCAATTGTAACAAATTTAATTAAGTTTCGTAAACCGATTAGTGAAATTGTATACATTGATTAATAATAATTTATAAATGATAGAAAATACCAATAAATTAAATTTAAGCATTACTTCAACGCCAGATAACCTTAAATGTGTTGGTGAAATAATAGATGAATTGGGTTTATATAATAAGCTTTCTCAAGATGAAGTTGCTAATATTGAACTTGTGTTAGGTGAAGCAATAAGTAATGCTATTATGCATGGTAATAAATGCAATAGTAATAAGGTTGTGGATGTAACTGCGTTCATAGATGAATCTACTTTAAAGATTACTGTTAAAGATGAAGGTGATGGTTTTAATTATAATGCTGTTCCTGATCCAACCTTACCGGAAAATATTGAGAAGCCTACAGGTAGAGGTGTATTCTTAATGAAACAATTTTGTGACTATGTTGTTTTTGAAAACAATGGCAGTTGTGTTGAATTAAACTTTAAATTTTAAATAATGTTCCACGTGGAACATTGAAAACGGTTTGTTCCACGTGGAACATTTTATAAATACTAGTTGAGAAGGAATAATGGAAAATAAATATGATGTTATAGTTGTTGGGGCCGGACATGCAGGATGTGAGGCAGCAGCAGCAGCAGCCAATCTCGGATCTAAAGTGCTATTAATTACAATGAATATGCAGAATATTGCACAAATGAGTTGTAATCCTGCAATGGGCGGTGTAGCAAAAGGGCAAATAGTACGAGAAATTGATGCAATGGGTGGATATTCCGGTATTGTCAGCGATGAAAGTATGATTCAGTTTAGAATGCTGAATAAAAGCAAAGGACCAGCAATGTGGAGCCCTCGAACACAAAATGATAGAATGTTATTTGCTCAGTTATGGCGTGAACGATTAGAAAATACTCAAAATGTAGATTTCTGGCAAGATTCTGTAAGCCAGTTAATAATTAATAACAATGCAGTAGAAGGAGTAATTACAGATTTTGGTATTCGTTTCTATTCAAAATCAGTCGTAATAACAAGCGGTACTTTTTTAAATGGTATAATTCATATCGGAGAAAAGCAATTTGGAGGCGGAAGAATCGGTGAAAAAGCTGCAAAAGGAATTACAGAACAATTAGTTCTAAATGGTTTTCAATCTGATCGCTTAAAAACTGGAACACCACCTCGTATTGATGGACGTTCTATTGATTATACAAAAGTCGATGTTCAAGAAGGTGATTCAGAAATCATTGGATTCTCTTTTTTGAATACTAGAAAACCGGTTAATCAAAGATGTTGTTGGATAACTTATACTAATCAAAATGTTCATGAAATATTAAAAACGGGGTTTGATCGATCACCAATGTATGCCGGCCGAATTGAAGGAGTTGGACCACGTTATTGCCCAAGTATTGAAGATAAAATTGGTAGATTTGCAGATAAGGATAAACACCAATTATTTATTGAACCAGAAGGATGGAATACTGTTGAAATATATTTAAATGGATTTAGTACCTCACTTCCGGAGGATGTTCAAATTAAAGCTTTAAAAGAAATAAAAGGTCTCGAAAATGTTAAAATTTTTAGACCGGGCTATGCGATAGAATACGACTATTTCCCCCCAACTCAACTAAAGCATACTTTAGAAACGAAATTAATTAAGAATCTATTCTTAGCCGGTCAAATAAATGGTACAACCGGCTATGAAGAAGCCGCATGCCAAGGTTTAATAGCAGGAATTAATGCTCACCAAAACTGCGAAAACAAAGAGCCGTTTGTTTTAAAAAGATCCGAAGCATATATCGGAGTATTAATCGATGATTTAATAAACAAAGGCACTGATGAACCTTATAGAATGTTTACATCAAGAGCTGAGTATAGAATGCTGTTAAGACAAGATAATGCAGATGTTCGTCTAACAAAAATGAGTTATGATATTGGTTTAGCAAAAGAGGAAAGACTTAAAAAACTAGAGCAAAAAGCAGAAGCAAAAGAAGTAATAAGTAATTTGTTTGCACAAGAGAAATTAGAACCCGATGAAATTAACCCAATATTAGCAGCGTGCAATAGCAGTTTAATTAGCCAACGCCAAAAAATTAGTCAGCTAATTTTGCGCCCAGGGATTTCAATAAAGGACTTAAATAAATCTGAAAAGGTTAGCGCATTAACTGCAAATTTTTCAGATGAAAACTTGTTGTATGCAGAAACGGAAATGAAATATGAAACTTATATTATTAAGGAACTGGAATTGGTGAATAAAATGGCTCGACTAGAAGAGCAAGTTCTTCCGGAGAGTTTTGAATATCAAAAAATAAAATCACTTTCGTTTGAAGCAAGAGAAAAATTAACAAAAATAAAACCAAGAACCCTCGGTCAAGCCGGTCGAATTAGTGGTGTAACACCTTCAGATATTTCAGTATTATTAGTTTACTTAGGAAGATAATAATTATTATGGCAATATTACACATCGAACATTTAGGAATTGCGGTTAAAAGTTTAATTGATTCAACACCAGTTTATGAAAAGTTGCTAAACACAACTTGTTATAAAACAGAAGAGGTTTTAACTGAAAAAGTTAAAACCTCTTTTCTTAAAATTGATAAAAATAAATTCGAACTACTTGAAGGTACAGATTCAGAAAGTCCAATTAGTAAATTTATTGAAAAGCGTGGCGAGGGTATTCATCATGTTGCGCTTGCTGTAGATAATATAATTGAAGAAATGAATCGCTTGAAAAGTGAAGGATTCGTGTTGTTAAATGAAGTACCAAAAGTTGGTGCCGATAATAAATTGGTTTGCTTTATTCATCCGAAATCAGCAAATGGCGTTTTAATTGAATTATGCCAAGAGATTAATTAATTTTTTTTCTGAAAGAATAGGAACAACCGGAGCAGCATTTTCCTTGAAGCAATATTCAAAATCCTCAGCTGCACCTAAATTTATTAATCGCTCTCTATGATTAGCTTTTAAATGGTAGGAGAATAAATCAGAACTTATCGAATCATATAGATCACCCATCATTCTACCCGAATCACAAGAAATATTATATTTATTTTTAATACGACTTATAACTCCTCCGGCAAACAAACTATCCTCCATATTTACTCTTCCTCTCCAGGAGGCACAGGCTAAAATAACATCATTGGTTTGTTCCAATAAATAATTACTTAATGAATCAATATTTACAAAGGCACCAATAAGAATTTTGTCGCTGCTTAATACATCATGAAGAAGTTTTGTTCCATTAGTAGTGGTAAGAACCAGTGTTTTACCTTTTATAGACTCATTCATATAATCACGTGGTGAATTACTGTATTGAAATCCAAAAGGGGTTTCAGCATCACGCTCTGCAGCAAGAATATGATCAGCAAAGTCTTTGTAAGCAATGCATTTTTCAATACTGCTAACAGGAATCACAGCTTCAATACCGTGATATAACGCAGTACAAATAGTTGACGTTGCACGTAAAACATCAATAACAACAACTGTTTTGCCCTGCAAATCATACAAATTTAAAAGTTGTGGAGATAAACATACTTCCACAGATGGTTTATTATTCATGCTGCAAACCTAAAAAATGTACTGATTGATTTATAGTTTGTTTTCTAACAAATAATAACTTTGCCAAATGATAGATCAAATTGAATTTGAGTGGGCTAAACTTTTAGAACAATTGAAAATGAAGTTTGGGAGGCGTCCGGATTTAGAAGCGATACTATTTTTAATTGGCGTGAGAGAACTGGGCAAACTAACAGATTCATTTACAAAAGAGCAAAAGCAAGATTTAATGCATATAGCGGTGTGTCGCGTATTAAGTGAAGAAGGTTATTATGCTTTAGCTTATCTAGATCAAGACGGTTGGCCACATTGGAATCAATTAAAAGAAATAAAGCTACTCGGATTAAAAGAACAAGAAAACGTTTTAAAGCGTACAATAATTTCTTATTTTAAACAAATGGAATTTATATAATATGAAAAAAATCAATTTATTTTTTATTTTCTTATTGTGTGCATTTAGCACCTATGCAAAAGGACCGGTTAAAATTAAAATGGTAACCAACTACGGAACTATTGTTTTGAAACTGTATGACGAAACCCCGTTACACAAAGCAAATTTTATTAAAATGGTAAAGGATCACAGCTATGACAGTTTGTTGTTTCATCGTGTAATTGCCGGATTTATGATACAAGGCGGAGATCCGCAATCAAAACATGCTGCTTCGGGTGTAATCCTTGGTAATGGTGAAATGCCCGGGGTAGCTAGAATTCCTGCCGAATTCAATAAAAATCTTATCCATAAAAAAGGGGTATTAGCTGCAGCAAGAGATAATAACCCACAAAAGGCTAGTAGCAATTGTCAGTTCTACATCGTACAAGGCAAAACATTTACGGATGAGCAATTGGATCAAATGGAGCAAATGCACGGCTATAAATATACGCCGGAACAAAGAGCTCTTTATAAAACGATAGGAGGTACTCCACATTTAGATATGGGTTATACCGTGTTTGGAGAAGTAATAGATGGGATGGACGTGGTAGAAAAAATAGCAGCTGTAAAAACCGCACAAGCCGATAGACCTATTGAGGATGTACGTATATTAAGTATGCGCATTATTAAAAAGAAATTCTTTCTTTTCTAGTGAATATCTTGGCTATAGATTTCAATTAATTGATGGTTTTTCTCTTTTGATTTGATTTCATCTAAAAAGCCATTTATCACACTTACACGATCGATATCTTGAGCAGCAGTATATTTTGACTTAAAGTGTTTAATTGCTTCATAAGCGGAGTACCTCACTTGCCACTCAGGGTCTGTAATTGCCACCTTATTAAGCAAAAGCATACCTTTTTCAATTATGGGTTCAGGCATACGATACAAGTAATTTCCAAATTGACCAACTAAACTGTAGCGATCAAATCCTTGTTTGGCTGTTAGTTGATTTAAAAAATAGGAATAATTTTCAGGAGTTCCTTTGTCGGCATAAACTTTAGCAACTACCGCAGCAATAGCCTTAGTATTGTCTCCTTCTAGTTTATAGGCAATTTTTAATGCTTCTAGTGGATTAATAATTGCTAACGCTTTAATGGATGCACTTACAACAGCAATACTACTGTCGTCGCAGTTTTTAACAAAAATGTCATTGCACGAATAACAATTCAGCGGTGATAATTTTTTAACAGCAGCAGCTCTAACTAAATTGTTTTTATCGCCGGCGGCAATTGTTTTTAAGTATGGAATAGTTAATTCCATTAAAGCAGAGTCGGCGCTGTTCAAGTTTTCTACGGTATATTTCCTGATATAGTAATTATCGCAACTCAACCCTTTAACGATAAGTTCTTGAGCTTGTTTTGACTTACTATCTTTGAAAGCGGCCTCAACAGCTTCCAATTTATCTTTGAATAATGGAGCATGAAGGAATTGATAAGCAAATTCACAAAGCGTTTTGTTATCTTCCTTTTCTACTAATAAGTATTTAGCGGCATCAACATTTACCAATTCGGGCTTTTGATAAACTTTGAAATTAAATTTTTGAGAACGACGATCTAAAGTAATGTTGAAAGGAAGTATACCTTCCGGTGTATAAATATCAATACGCATCGGTAATTCATAGACAGCTAAAGATGGCTCTGCTTGAACTTGTTTAATTGTTACGGTTTCTATTTGTAAAGAATCATTATACGAATAACTCAATGAAAGTTTAGGATGACCGGGTTGAAAATACCATTGAGTAAAAAAGCGACTTAGGTCGCGGCCGCCTACTGTTTCAAACGCACGTTGTAAATCGGCCACTGTTGCGTTTTTATAGGCATTGGTCTTTAAATAATAATTTAGCGATTTAAAAAAAGCAGAATCACCCACTTGATTTCGTAACATGTGTAAAACACAAGCCCCTTTTTGATAGGTATGGCGATCAAACATATCATCCCTGTTTTGATAATAGTAGCGAACGATCGGTTCTAGTTTTCGTTTAGATTCTGAAAGGTAAGATTGCAGGTCATTTTCATGTTCGATATCCGCTTCAACTTTACCATAGGCATATTCATCCCAGATATATTCACCATAAGTAGCAAAAGATTCGTTTAAAGTCAGGTGGCTCCAAGATTCAGCTGTCACAAGGTCGCCAAACCATTGATGAAACAATTCATGTGCAATTACATCTTCATTGTTTTTATCGAGCATTTCACGTGATGTTTGATGTAAAAACTCTCCGTGCAGAGTAGCAGAAGTATTTTCCATGGCACCGCTTACATAATCATGAACGACCACTTGCGCATATTTAGGCCAGGGATAATTATACTGAAGTTTTTGACTGAAGCATTCTATCATTTGGGGGGTCTTACCAAAAATTTCTTGCACATATTCTTGATAATCCAAATCGACAAAATATTTAACCGGAATTCCGCGCCATTCATCTTCGTAAGAGGAAAATTCACCAACAACCATCATAAATAAATATGGTGAATGGGCTTGTTTCATACGCCAAACATCCGTTTCAACAGAGTCATTATTAATTATTGTATACAGTTTTTCGCCATTAGAAATGGATTCCATATAGCTTGGGCGACTGATATACATAGACTGCGTGCACTTTTGATTCGGTTTATCAATAGTTGGGAACCAACATGAAGCCGATTCTGTTTCGCCTTGAGTCCAGATTTGACGAGGCTTATTTTTTTGCTTACCATCCGGATTAATAAAATATAAGCCACGATCGGAAGTTATAGCGACCCCTTTAGATGTTGAACGTTCGTATGGTTTGGCAACATATTCTATATAAATTATATATTTCTCGGTTGATTGATAAGTGCGATTCAATTTGATTTTAAGCGTTAAAGAATCATATATGTATTTTAGTTTTAATGTGTCGGTACCGCAATCCAATAAAGCCACGTTTTTAATATCAAAACCTTTGGCATCGAGGAATAAAGAGTCGACCGGATAGCAGTGAGGTTGCAGCACAATCGTTGCTTTACCAAACATTCTGCGGTTATTCCAATCGAAGGCAACCGCTAATTTGGTATCGACCAAATCGTTTATTTTAGGGGCAGCACTACGGTAGGTATATTGACTTGTGGCATTTACTTTAAAAGTATCCAAGTTAATTAAGACAGCAGAGACTTCCGGTTTTTGATGTTTCAAATGGCTAAAGTAACTTAAGACACCACTTATTTTACATGAAGAAAGCAAACAAAACAGCGAAATAGCAAGAAATGGTTTATTCATTCTAGACAAAAGATTACACGAATTAAAAAATTGAAGTCAAAAGTAGTCAATTGTGGAAAATAAATTAGTGTATTGATTTTTTGGTACCAATTCAAAAATTATCTTTGTTACGAACAAAAAAAGCTGAAAAGTCAAATCCATGCAATTTATCGTATCAACCACTGCTTTACTCAAACAATTACAATCGATTAGCGGGGTAATTGCGCCAAACACTGTATTGCCAATATTAGAGTCATTTCTTTTTGATATTCAAAAGGGAAGTTTGACCTTAAGCAGTAGTGATATGGAGACCTCGATGACTACCAGCATGACTATAGAGGCAAAAGAAAGCTGTCGAGTGGCGATTCCGGCCAAACAGCTCATTGACATACTTAAAAACTTATCAGAGCAACCTTTGGCGGTGAAAATCGACAACGATTCTTTCATCATCGAAATCAGCAGTGAGAATGGTAAGTATAAATTAATGGGAGAGGATGGTAATAATTATCCTAAAATTCCACAAGCAGAAGGCACAGAGATTATGATTGCGGCTTCAAAAATTCTGAACCGAGCAATCAGTAAATCAATATTTGCGGTAGGAAACGATGATTTACGACCAGCAATGAATGGGGTATATTTTCAAATAAATTCAGACGGTACAAGTTTTGTAGCAACAGATGCACATCGCTTGGTTAAGTTTACACGTGAAGATTTGAAAGGAAACGGAAGTGCGAACTTCATTGTACCAAGAAAATCGGTAAGTCAATTAAAAAGTATGTTACCGAATGATGAAACATTAGTTTCTGTATCCTATGATAAAAACAATGCGTTTTTTGTAACCGATAAGGTTCAATTAGTTTGTCGGTTAATTGATGCTAAATACCCAGACTATCAGGCGGTTATTCCTACAGATAATCCGGCCTGTTTAACAATCAACAAAGAGGATTTATTAGGTGCATTAAAACGTGTTCAAATTTTCGCCAACAAGACAACGAATCAAGTAGCCTTTAAAATTGCAGGAAGCAGCTTGCACGTGAGTGGTCAAGATTTAGATTTTTCGAACGAAGCGAATGAAACCTTAACTTGTCAATACAATGGCGAAGATTTAGAGATTGGCTTTAACTCGAAGTTTTTAATTGAAATGCTACAAAGCGTTGATACCGAAATGGTGAAATTAGAATTGAGCACACCATCAAGAGCCGGTATTTTGATGCCTGATACACAAGAAGAGCAAGAAAACATAATGATGTTAGTAATGCCGATCATGTTAAACAGTAATTACTAATTGGTGTCGGTAGCCGTTGGGTTAAAATGATTTAGTATTATTTGGGCTTTACTTGTCCCAACACAATCTATTAATTCTTGAAGACTTGCTTTTTTAACATTCGAAACTGATTTGAATGTTTTAAGTAATTGCATATTTGCTGATTCGCCAATTCCTTTTATTTTCATTAATTCAGGCATAAGAGTAGCTTTATCACGTCGATTGCGGTGATGTGTAATTCCAAATCGGTGCGCTTCGTCTCTTAAGAACTGAATGAGTTTAAGCGCTGGGGATTTTTTGCTTATATGCAAGGGCACTGAATCGTTGGGAACATAGATTTCTTCAAGTTTTTTTGCAATGGATGCAATAGCCACCCTTCCTCTGAGTCCTAATTTTTCTATTACACCAAAAGCGGATGAAAGCTGACCTTTACCACCGTCAATTAAAATGAGTTGAGGTAATGATGCGGCTTCAGCAATCAAGCGACTGTATCTTCGTTCGATAACTTCCTCCATGCTAGCAAAATCATTGGGGCCTTCGACTGTTTTGATATTAAAATGGCGATAATCCTTTTTGCTGGTTTTTCCATTTTTAAAAACAACCATTGCACTAACCGGATAGTCGCCTTGAAAGTTAGAGTTATCGAAGCATTCAATATGTAAAGGCAATTCGGTTAGTCGAAACTCGCGTTGCAACTCTTTTAAAACAGCGAACTCTTCGGTTTTGATTTTAAAAGATTCGTCAGCGGCTAATCGTTTATTTTTATAGTAAATGCTATTTTTAAGACTAAGGTCTAACAGGTTTTTTTTATCACCTCTGCTTGGTATGGTATAAGTTATGCCGGGTGAAGTTTCGGTAATCGAAAAGGGGATAATAATTTCTGAGCTTTCTTCACCAAACTCGCGATTAAAGTGTTGAATGGCAAAAGCGAGTAGTTGTTCTTTGCTTTCATCTAAATTAAATTTAAGTTCGATAGTTTGCGTTTGAACAACAGAACCGTTTACAACACGCATGAAATTCACAAACGCTAATTCTTTTTCACAAACAAGGCTATAAACATCAACGTTTGTAATTTCGGGATGAACGAGGGTTGATTTTTCTTTAAAGGATTGTAAGGCGCTTATTTTTTTTTGAATTTCAGCAGCTTTTTCAAATTCCCATTTAGCAGCGAACTGATTGAGTTGAAGGGTTAGTTCTTGAATTACTGCGCCGGTATTACCTTTTAATATTGCTTTAATTTGTTGAATGTTATTATCATAATCTTCTTCGGATTGAGCACCCACGCAAGGGCCGTAACAATTACCGATATGATATTCCAGACAAACACGAAATTTTTTTTCGGCTATGTTTTTAGCTGAAAGATTAAGTGAACAACTTCGAATACGATACAGTTTTTGAACTAAGTCAAGTATGGTATAAACCGCACCAGAAGAGGGATAAGGACCGAAATACTTCGTGCCATCGCGAACCAATTTGCGAGCTACAAACACTTTTGGAAAAGGTTCATTGCTAATACAAATATAGGGGTATGACTTTCCGTCTTTAAGCTGGATATTGTATTTGGGCTGATGGGTTTTGATTAGTTCATTCTCTAACAATAAGGCATCGCGTTCAGAGTTAACGATAGTAAATTCGATGCGATCGGCATTTTTTACTAACAGCTTTAAACGAGCGATTTTATCATCAAGTCCAACGAAATAACTAGTAACTCGATTGCGCAAGTTTTTAGCTTTGCCCACATATAACACGGTAGCATTAGCATCAATAAAGCGATACACCCCGGGTTGGTTGGGCAATGCGGGTTGAAAGGCTTTAAAGTTTTCGATAGTCATAAGCACAAAAAAAGGAACGTGTTTCTACAACACGTTCCTAAAAAACAGTTTTGAGAAAGGTTAAGCAACTGAATCGTTGCGGTGTTCGATTTCTTCTTCTTCTTCTTCAGCGGCGATAAAGTTATCATAATAGGCTATTGTTGCTAACAAAACAAGCACGGCAGCAGGCATTAACGCGTTTGAGAATTCCATACGAGCGCCAATGCTGGAACCAATTGCGCCAACCATCATTAATATCAAAAATATACTAACATAAAATCGGCTACTTTTGAACAAAAGCCCAATTGCGCCAAGGATTTCAAAAACACTGATAATAATTGCGGCAGTATGGTTAACATTTAGTTTTGCAAAATAGTCAACTGCGTATGGAAGTCCGGCAATTTTGGCTACGCCGTGAGAAATGAATAAAACGGCGGCAAGAATTTCTAGAACTTTTAGGATTTTACGTTTGGTATTCATAGGGAAATGGATTTAAGTGGATTAAAAAATTCTTATTTCACATTTAAAGTTTCGATTTAAAATTACAAAAAAATAACGTATTCAACTATTTTTTATTTCACGTAAAGATGTGAGTTGTATGAAATCCCCGAATTTGAAAGATGCGGAACAATAAATAATAAATTTAAACAGAGAGCAAGGTTAAAACAATAAATAAGTATAAATTTGTTTTTCCAAAAAACAACACGTGTCACTATCAATTTATAACTCACTGAGTAGAAGCAAGGAAGAATTTATACCACTGCATGCGCCATTTGTTGGGATGTATGTATGTGGACCAACGGTAAGCGGAGAAAGTCATTTGGGGCACGCTCGACCCTATATCACTTTTGATGTAGTGTTTCGATACCTTACTTATTTGGGCTATAAAGTGCGGTATGTAAGAAACATTACAGATGCCGGTCATTTTGAAGAAGAAGGAAGAGTTGCAGAAGATAAAGTTGGAGGAAAAGCAAAATTAGAGCAATTAGAACCAATGGAATTGGTGCAGAAATACACCAACTTGTATCACGATGCCATGGATGCGCTTGGAAACAAACGCCCTTCGATAGAGCCAACAGCCACCGGTCATATTCCGGAGCAGATTGAAATGATAGAAAAAATTTTGGCTAAAGGAATGGCTTACGTTAGTAATGGCTCAGTATATTTTGATGTAAATCAATATGCAAAAGAGCAATCCTATGGTAAACTTAGTGGTCGTATTTTAGAAGACATGATAGCCGGAAGTCGGGAGCTTGACGGACAAGATGAAAAACGCAATCCGGCAGATTTTGCTTTATGGAAAAAAGCTCCGGATGAACATATAATGCGTTGGAACAGTCCTTGGGGAGCGGGTTTCCCGGGTTGGCATATTGAATGTTCAGCTATGGCAACGAAATATTTAGGAAAACAGTTTGATATACACGGAGGGGGAATGGACTTGCAGTTTCCGCATCATGAAAGTGAAATTGCACAAAGCCATACCTGCAATGAATGCATGCCGGTTAAATACTGGATGCATAATAATATGATTACGGTTAATGGCAAGAAGATGGGTAAAAGTTATAACAACACCATTACTTTACGTGAACTGTTTAATGGAACCAACCCTTTATTGGAAAAGGCGTATAGCCCAATGACAGTAAGGTTTTTAATTCTACAAACCCATTACAGAAGTACCTTGGATTTTAGTAATGAAGCATTACAGGCGGCAGAAAAAGGGTTAATGCGTTTGATGGAAGCGGCCGGTTATTTAAAATCGTTACCTACCGGCTCAGGAGATTTGCCAAATGATTTAACGGAATTAGAGCAAGAGATTGTGCAAAAAAGCAAAGCTTGTTTTGACTATTTGGATGATGATTTTAACACGGCAATGGCGATGGCTAATTTGTTTGAATTATCAAAAACCATTAATGCGTATAAGCATCAGCAGTTGGATCGTAAGGCCATTCGAGATTCGGTGATGGCTAATTTGCAACAAACGTTTGCAACAATTGTTTCAACTATTATGGGATTAGAGGCAGAACAAAACGGGTCGAATGGAAAACTAGATGAAGTGCT
>JAHEYX010000370.1:2420-3157 GCA_023251415.1 Chitinophagales bacterium | reverse complement strand
GATCCATTAAGCGGAGAGGGGATAGGTAATGCCTTATACAGCGGTTGGTTAGCAGCCGAACAAGCCATACAATCCATTAGCAAGAATGATTATTCGGCAAAGGAATTGAGCAACTACGATGCACGCATAGAACGCACCTTAGGTAAGGAACTACGATTAACGACACTCATCTTACGCGCATTAGAATACCCGTGGTTTGTAAATTTCGTAATCAAGCGAGCCTCCAAAAACCAAGGCTTCGTACAGCGCCTCTCTTCAATAATGCACAACCCCAAAGCCCAAGAAAAATTATTAAATCCGTTTCGCCTTGTAAAATGGCTGTTATTTAATTGAGAATTGAGAATGGAGAATTGAGAATACAAAATACGAATGAGAATTAATGAGGCCGATAGGCCGACATCCGCCGTCGGAGGAAAAAGTAAAGTAAAAATAAAATGTGAAGATAGTTTATGGTGGACGAAGGCCGATATGTGGAAGTTTCTACTTAATATGCAAGGAATTCTTCTATAACGGAAACATCATCGGGCTTTAGCCCAACAACGTTCATTAGCTAGTTAATGTAAGGCATCAAAAGAACTTGTATTAATTGTATTCCGTAACCTCCGACTTTAGTCGGAGGTAAATGACATCATTGTTGTTCAGCGTAGTCCTTGCCCGCCAACCATAAAATAAGATAAAATTTGGCGGGTCCCCGCCAAAATGCAATCGGCGGACAAGCTGACTACGCCCTCCATATC
>JAHEYX010000370.1:0-2410 GCA_023251415.1 Chitinophagales bacterium | reverse complement strand
CTGTGGTAAGCAATCTCCCCGCCATAATACAAGTGGCGGGCAGGCGGATTGCGTTAATGACTATAAAAGTATGTTAAATTATTAGAATCACTTTTTAAAGGTAATTCCTGGTATATTACATAGCTTTCGTTTTAATGGCTTCGTTTTAATAACGGACATAATCCTAATGTGCAACATAACGTATTCTCAACTTTATTCTTACTTTCTTTTCCTTAATGAAAAGAAAGTAACAAAGAAAAATCAAGGCCTGTGATATGAACCTGGCAAAAGCTACTAAGCATTTTTTCTTGCAGCGCTTACCAAAAGTTCTCGTTAAAGTGTTTGTTTTCGTTCATCACGATATGCTTTAATTAAACTTATTCTCGTGTTTCAATGGTGGCGCTTCCTCATCAAATTTTCTTTTAAAATACAAAAAGAAAATTTGAGGCAAACGCGCAAAATGCTTATTGTTTTGCTCAGAACCCTATCAATGGCCATCATTTGTTTCCACGAAAACTTTTTTAATTCGTATACATCTTTAGAACTATATCTTCTAATTTGCCATTTTATAAACCGCGCTTAGACGTGATACCTTTAAGAAACTGTGCGTAAGTTCTCCTCATTCTCATTCTGTTTCTCATTCTGTGTTTACGTATCCATCGTTAGAACTGCATCCTCTAATTTGCTATTTCATAAACCGTGAATAGACGTATTATCATTAAGGAACTGTATATACGTTCTCCTCATTCTCCTCTCTCCCGCCATATCGGCGAGCAGGCATTCTCACGCTGTGTTTACCCCCCGTAGGGGTCGAGAACACGTGTTGGTGTTTTTTGCTATAAACATGTGAATCCTACGGATTCATTGATTCGTTATGGTACAATGCATACGATGTTTAAATGACTTTTCATTAATTGATGATGATCACAAATGCGATCCATTATTAATTCGCTCATTAATATACCGCTATAAGACGTGATTTTGTTGAAAGGACGGGAATATGTTCTGCGCTCTCCTCATCCGCCATTTCGCCTGACATGTTTTCTCACACTTAATTGCTCTTTCGCGTACTAATTACAGATTAACCAGCCTTTTCAATTCATTAAAAAAAGATTGGCGCTCGATGGGATTTACCTTGCTTAGTTGTTTAGAACGTGCAATTATCTTTTTGTAATGCTGCAAGGTTCTTTGACCGAATTGGCTGTTTTGAATCATTAAAATCTCTACTTCATTGTGCATTTTAAATACGATAGGTGTATTGAAAACCACAAACAAAGATTCATTGCTTTTGTTAAGCATATTGCATAAGTACAACTCATACAGCGGTTTTTGAATATCGAATTTATGCCCTTGACCGGCTTGTTGTTCTACATTATTCAGTAAAGCAGTAAAGGCATTTTGTAAGTCACTATAATCGGCATCATGAGGTATGTTTTTTAATTGACGCATTTCATGTAAGTACGTCAACAGTTGCGCAGTCGTTTGCTTACTCCATAATTCACAACCGGGTAATTGTTGATACAAATCATAGAGCTTTTGCGCTTCCGCTACTTCGGGTTGAAGCAGTTCATCAGCTAGTATAAATGTTTTGCGGATATAATCTTCACGTTCAAGAACCAGCTTTTTTAACAAATAAAAATAGAATGCTGTTAGCTCTTTACTATAAAATAATTGAAACAATGGAATGTCGGCAGCCATATAATAAATCATAGCTTGCTTATCACTTTTCGCAATACTCAACTCCCGCAGCATATCGCCTAATTGATGCAGTAAATTATGTTGCACCGGATCATAATCCGAATATTCCATTTCCAGTTTTGTAGTGCGGTCGCTTCGGTATTTTTCGAGCGGTAACACAGCCGGATACCTTTCTTGCAAGCTTTTAGTTTCTGCTGTACTTAATTTAATCTCAGCACGTAAACGCCTATAAATACCGCTTTCGCTTACATTTAACAGTTTAGCCAATGCCTCAATAAACAATTTTTTGCTTTTATAGGTAACACGTATACGGTCTAAAAATGCTATTTGTGCATCATCCGGTACTTTTTGCTTTTTCATGCTAATTAGTAGTGTTCAATTTCATCTGTTAGTAAAGAGCAACTAACCGACTAGGGGGTGTTTTTTAATTTTATTGCAAAATAATTGTTGCTTTTTATTTTTTAAATGTAATGGCAAAAAAAAATGTAAAAAGTCAACCCTTTTATAACAAGAAAATGGTCTGTTTTACCTCCAAATTTACCCATTGGCTGAGCCGGATATCATTGTTTTTTACTTGGTTTTTGTGTCGATTAGAAAAAAAATTTCAAATTTTGGTCGTTTTTGGCCGCCTTGCAGGGTGCTAAAAACCTCATTTTTGGCAGAAAGTGCCAAACTATTTTATTTTTTTGGCAGAAAGTGCGAAACATTTTTTTGAAGTAGCCCTCATTTTTGC
>JAHEYX010000369.1 GCA_023251415.1 Chitinophagales bacterium | reverse complement strand
TTGGGAATACGCGTTGGTAAAACGGTAGGTTCTTCTAAGGTATCGTCAAAGTTGAGGGAGAAATCAACGGTATTTTTGTCGATATCCATCAATAATTCTTCAGCCAATTTAGTTAAACGTACTTCGGTATAACGCATGGCAGCAGGAGGATCACCATCCACAGAGCCAAAGTTACCCTGACCATCAACCAAAGTATAACGTAAGCTCCATTGTTGGGCCATACGTACCATGGTATCATAAACAGAGGCATCACCGTGCGGGTGGTATTTACCTAATACCTCACCCACAATACGGGCCGATTTTTTATACGGCTTATTGTGTTGCATGCCCAATTCATTCATTCCAAATAAAACACGGCGGTGAACCGGTTTTAAACCATCGCGCACATCGGGTAATGCACGACCAACGATAACCGACATCGAATAATCGATGTAGGCCGTTTTCATTTCATCTTCAATGTTAATGGGAATAATTTTCTCCTGATCAGCGTTCATTCTTGTTGTTGTTTTTTGCTTATGTGATTCGTTCTTTAAAAAGGAAATTTCGGCAATTAAATTATCCGGTTCATTTTGGACGTATGCAGGTAACTTTTAAAATACCCGTAAACGGCTTTTAAAGTGGATTTTTAAAGGCGATTTTAAAGAGTTGCGAAGATATAAAATCCGAATCGCTAAAAGAAATAAAAAACAGGAAATTTTTAAGCTAAAATGTGGATAAATAAATGGCTTACTTTCCTAATAAAATGCAGGTGAAAATGCACATCAATTGGAGCATATTTTAGGGCTAGTCCTTTTAATAATCGGCTGCTTACTTTTTTTATTGCGCCGCTTTGAGTTTCTTTGCAAACTTTTTAGTATCAAGTGCATCTTCAAACAACATCAAATTAACAATACATGGCTTTACAGTGTGGCATCGTCGGATTACCAAACGTAGGAAAATCAACTCTTTTTAACGCATTAAGCAATGCAAAAGCGCAAGCCGCCAACTTTCCTTTTTGTACCATTGAACCAAACGTTGGCGTAATTACCGTTCCGGATGAGCGTTTAAACGAACTGGCACGTATTGTAGTACCTCAAAAAATACAACCAACAACCGTAGAAATCGTTGATATTGCCGGTTTGGTGAAAGGTGCTTCGAAAGGAGAAGGTTTGGGAAATCAGTTTTTAGGTAATATTCGCAGTGTGGATGCCATTCTACACGTTATTCGTTGCTTCGATAATGATAATGTAATTCACGTTGACGGTTCTGTAAACCCGGTTCGTGACAAAGAAATCATTGATTTTGAATTACAATTGAAGGATTTAGAAAGCTTAGACAAGAAAATTCAAAAGATTGAAAAGCAAGCTCGCAGTACCGGTAATGCTATTTTAATGGAATGCTTGGAAACGTGTTTACAATTTAAAGCCCATTTAGAATCGGGCAAATCGGCTCGTAGCTGCCCGGTTGCTAAAGAAAAATTGGTGCATATAGCCGACTTGTTCTTGTTAACCATTAAACCGGTGATGTATGTTTGTAATGTAGAAGAAACTGCAATTTTAACAGGAAATAAATACACCCAAGCCTTAATGGACAGTGTAAAAGATGAAAATGCTGAAGTATTGTTAATCAGTGCTGCTATTGAAGCAGAAATTGCTGAATTAGAAAGTTTTGAGGATAAACAAGCCTTTCTAGCCGACTTGGGGTTGAAAGAAGCCGGTGTAAATCGTTTGATTAAAGCTGCATATCACCTATTGGATTTGTATACGTACTTCACAGCCGGGGTACAAGAAGTACGCGCCTGGACTATTCACCGCGGCTTTACTGCTCCACAAGCGGCCGGTGTTATCCATACCGATTTCGAAAAAGGCTTTATTCGCGCCGAAGTAATGAAATACAACGACTTCGTAACTTTGGGCTCCGAAGCTGCTTGTCGCGATGCCGGTAAATTGATGGTGCAAGGCAAAGATTATATTGTGGAAGATGGTGATATCATGCATTTCCGTTTCAACGTTTAAATTGTTTCAAAACCTTATAGTATGAATAAGCTCATTTGGATAGTATCAGTTGTTATAGCCCTTGCTGTGGCTGTCTTGTATTTAATGCCGAAACCTGCTATCGCTTTAGGATTCGACATTCATATTCTACCTTTCATCAATGCTTTGCTCAATGCATCAGTAGCCGTTTTATTGTTGATTGGATTTACTTTAATTCGCAATAAGAAAACTGCTGCTCATAAAAAAGTAATGCTTAGTGCTTTTGGCTTATCCAGTTTGTTTTTGGTGTTTTATGTAACTTATCATGCTTTAGCTCCTGAAACACGCTTTGGCGATACCAATCACAACGGTGTATTAGAAGAAGCCGAAAAAGCCGCTGCCGGAGGAATTCGTTACTTTTATTATTGGTTATTAATAACACATATCATTCTTGCAGCCGGTATTTTGCCATTTATTTTAATTACTTTAAACCACGGTTTGAAACAGAAATTTGTACAACACCGCAAAATTGCTAAAATTACATTCCCATTATGGTTGTATGTGGCAGTTACCGGAGTGGTTTTGTATTTTATGATAGCCCCTTATTATTAAGTCGTTGCGTATGAGTATGAGCAAAACAAGGTTGGAAGCTTTTAGCGATGGTGTTTTTGCCATTGTAATAACGCTTATGATTTTGGAAATACGCTTGCCGCAAGTTGATTATGCACATCTTAAAGAAGCCTTAATCAGCGTGCTACCTAATATAATAGCGTATACCATGAGTTTTGCCGTTATAGGGGTGTATTGGTTGGGGCATCACCAATCCTTTATGCTCATTCATAAAATTGATGGCTCGTTATTGTGGTTGAATGTTTTACTCCTGTTTTTTGTAAGTTTGATTCCATTCCCAACCATGCTGTTAGGCCGTTATCCCAATACTTATTTACCTATTCTATTATACGGTTTGAATTTAATTGCTGCAAACATGATGGGCTTGACTATGTTAGCATATTTAAAGCATCACCCTGAATTAGGTTACGAGAAGCATGTACGTAAACAAGTGCATTTGAACTTGCCGGTGTATGCGATTGTTAATGGCAGCTATATCATTGCTATCATTGCCGGCTATTGGTTTCCCTATGTTAGTTATGCCATCTATTTTATTATCTTAGTTTTGTTGATTTCCTATTACGGAAAATTCAATATCGGAA
>JAHEYX010000368.1:798-3179 GCA_023251415.1 Chitinophagales bacterium | reverse complement strand
TGAAAAGGGGAGTGCTTAAAGCAGCATTAGCCGCTGTGTCCCATACTGAGTTCTTCGCCTTGGCGGTTTTGTTCGGCCAACGACCAATTATTGGTTAAAGTAGTTTCTAACCATACTTTACCCGATTTGCGCAATACCTGGACCGATAAACCAAATTCGGTTTTAAAATTTTGTTCCAGGGTGGCAATGCTCATATTGGGTAGAATGTTGATGGTACCGTTATTATGAATGGTACGGCATTCCCGAATAAACTTACTGTTGTGCTTAACGATTTTCTTAAAATTAGGATTAGCGATGCTGTTGGTACGGGTAAAAAACTCTAATTTTAAATACGGAAACTCTTTAGCAAACTCTTCTTGTATGCTATCTATCGTGCGATCGTCACGAATTTCGAGTGCAATGTTGTGATGAATGATATTAGATGCCATACAGCGGAATAATGCTTTAATTATTTTGTTTGCAAGTGTTGTTGCACCGGCAAACGTTCAGAAGCCTAATCCTTAACTGCTGCCCTTTTTCGATTCGCTCATTGGTGTAATGCATCGTTTTGTTTTCAGTGCATAAAGCCCATTCGGCTACATTCTAAGGATTTCTTACCCTACAAAAATGCGGCGAATCGGCTAACTTACGAATGACGCGAGTCAGCAAAAACTATGACTTATATCAGATTCTGAAGTACTAATTGCGCATGCCTACCAACTTGGCATAGTTGGTAACAGTGATGGCACTGCCTTTCATATCGATAAGCCCTTCTTCTTTAAAATCGCTTAAGGTACGAATGGTAGTCTCGGTAGCAGTACCGGCAATATTGGCTAAATCTTCACGCGAAATACTAATCGTGAAGTTCTTTTCAGCTTCTTTTTTATACTTGTTATACAAGGTTGTTAACGCTTCAGCAACGCGTTTACGAACCGAATTGTAGGCTAATCGGATCAGCTTTTCTTCTTTCTCTTTTAAATTATCAGCAATCAATTTTAAAAACTTGCGCGATACTTCGGCGTTTTTGTATACCAATTTAAAAAAGTCGGTTTTTGGAATAAGGCAAATTTCGGCATCTTCTAAAGCCATGGCCGAATCATTGTATTTGGTTTCTTCTAATAAAGCCATATAGCCAAAGAAATCGCCTTCATTGTATAATTCGGTAATGAATTCTTTACCGTCTTCGTTTTTCTTGTAGGTTTTTACTTTTCCTTTGCTGATGAAATACAATCCACGCGGGTAATGTCCGTCTTGGTAAATGATTTCTTTCTTTTTATAACTACGAATTTCATCGTCTAAGGTCAGCTTTTTCAAATCATCCAATCCACCGGCATCGCTAATAAACGCATTAATACCTTCCAGGTTTTTGGTAAATTCTTTCTTTAAGATTTCCGATTTTTTTAAACGACTTTCGATGGCGTTTAACAATTCAATATCGTCAAAGGGTTTAGTGACGTAATCATCGGCTCCCATTTCCATTCCTTTACGGAAGTCGGTACGCTCCGCTTTTGCAGTTAAAAAGATGAACGGAATACCGGCTGTTTCTTCATTTTTCGAAAGCATGTGCAATACCCCATAGCCATCCAAAATCGGCATCATGATATCGCAAATGATTAAATCGGGTTTTTCTTTTTGGGCTAATTCAACCCCTTCTTTTCCGTTTTTAGCGGTGATGGTCTGAAAATTGGCGAGTTGTAGAATCTCGGCCGTATTTTCGCGCATGTCTTTATTATCTTCAATCAGCAATATTTTTTTCATAAGAAACGATATCGGTAATGGTTAGTGGTGAATCTGAAGCAGGTGCTTGTCCGCTAATCGGAAATTGCAAACGTATACAGGTGCCTTTATTTAAGACCGAACTGAATTTTAATTTACCGTTCATGAGTTCGGTAAATTTGGCAACAATACTTAAGCCTAAGCCGGTTCCTTGTATATGAGTAGCATTTTGACCACGGAAAAAGCGTTCAAACAAATGCTTACAGTCTTCTTCTGAAATGCCTATTCCTGCATCTTTTACGGTTAAGTAAAAGGAGGTGTCATCAAGCGAACTGCTGATGGTTATGGTGGAATCCTCGTTAGAGAATTTTATGGCATTCGATATTAAATTAAATAATATGTTTTTTAACAATTTAGGATCAGAAACAACAGTTTCAGGGCCTTGGTGCAAAATGTCGAATACTTGCCCTTCTTTACATAAGGCAAACAATTCGGAAACCACCTCTTCCACAAACGTTTTAATGTTAAACGGCTCCGGTTTATATTCGATACGACCTTCTTCCATTCGTGAAACCGATAAAAAATCATTTAAAATATCGGTGAGGTTATTAATAGAAGACTTAATACGTTTGATGTGTCGATCTTGATTTTCTTTGTCTTGTTGTTCGCCGTATTTTTTAACTAAA
>JAHEYX010000368.1:0-788 GCA_023251415.1 Chitinophagales bacterium | reverse complement strand
GCGTGATTTCAGTTCATTCAACTCTTTTTCCTTCTCTAAAGCTTCGTTTAGTTCCATTTTGGTGCGCTCCAATTCGTTAACCGCTTCTTCTAAAATTAAAGTGCGGTTTTTTACCTGACGTTCCAGTTCAATTGAATAATTCTTTTGCTTCTCTTCTGCCGATTTACGTATCGTAATATCAATAATAAAAGCAATTACAAAGCGGCCAAGCGCGGAGGTGTACGGACTTAAACTAACTTCCACCGGAAACTCTTCACCATTGCTGCGCATGCCGTATAAATCCATGCCTTGCCCCATCGAACGGGCATGTGGAGTACCAATATAGTTATCACGGGTTTTAACATGCGATTCACGAAAACGACGCGGAATCAGCTCTTCGATTTTTAAACCAATTAAACCATCTTTTGGGTATTGGAATAAACGTTCTGCACTGGGATTGGCACGAATAATTAAGCCTTGGTCATTCGTAACCAAGATGCCCTCTGTGGCAAATAGAAACAATGCTTCAACGCCCTCTTTGCTGTCCATTCTGTTTGATGTAATTCTGGTATTGCCCACAAAATAAAAAAATTTGGTGGAAAAATAGTGTTTACCCAAAAATCAATTAATGACGGAGGTCACCCCTAAAACTGACATGTATCAGTTTTTAAATTGAAAATTTATATTAGGGGTTCAAAACGAATGGATTAGCATCGGCCCAAAAACAAGTTTACCTAGCTATTATTAAGGATGCCTGTGGCAACAATCTATGCTTTGTGCTTCGATATTCATGTGCGGACTTAAATACG
>JAHEYX010000367.1 GCA_023251415.1 Chitinophagales bacterium | reverse complement strand
CATGTTCAGGACAGCATAGAAATGGCTAAGAAAAATCCAATTCAAAACGCCCCTATAGCAACAGGAGCCACGGCAGCAACGACAAAGCTGGTAGATACATTAACCCATAAATACAGTGGCGCCTTTGCTGCGGCATATACAGGTTCTTCAACGGATAAAGTATTAGAGAACGAAAAAGTAAAAATCACTTTTTCTACTAAAGGTGGAACGATTAAGAGTGTTGAATTAAAAAATTATAAAACATTTGATCGTAAACCGTTAATGCTGATCGAAGCTGGCAAAGCCAGCTCCGGATTTGAGTTTTATACTGCTACGAATGAACTGATAAAAACTACAGATTTATATTTTACAGCCGAAACAGTCGGAGCCTCTTCTATAACCTTCTCGGCAACGGCTGATTCCGGTGGAGTTTTAAAGCAAACCTATACCTTGAAGCCGAATGATTTCATGGTTGATTATCAGGTAAAGTTTGAAGGTTTAGATAAATACATTAATAAAACAGCGAATTCAATCGCATTGAATTGGGAACAAAAACTTCATTTATTAGAAAAGGAAGTAAAGCATGAACAACCGGTAAGTACTATTTTCTACCATTATACCAATGACGATTATTCTAAATTAGACGAATCTAAAACGGATGAAGAAGTTAAACCAAGTACACCTTTAAAATGGGTGGCTTTTAAACAACAGTTTTTTAATTCTACCTTGTTAACGGATGGAGAATTTACTGATGTGGCTTTAAAACAAGCAGCTCCTAAAGACAGCGATGAATTGAAACAATTCTCTGCCTATTTAATGTTGCCTTACAAGCATACTGCAAACGAGACGTATCAAATGCATTATTATTTTGGTCCGAACCAATATAATACGCTTAAAGCCTATGGTAATGATATGGATAAACTCGTTACACTGGGTGGCGGTATCTTCAAATGGGTAAAATACATTAATCGTTGGTTGATTATCCCGGTATTTAATTTCTTAAACCAATTCAAGCTTAATTATGGGCTAATTATTTTGATTTTGGTTATTTTAATTAAATTGTTATTGATGCCTTTGAACTATAAAACGTTTCAAAGTGCAGCTAAGATGCGTATTCTTAAGCCTGAATTGGATGCGCTACGTGAAAAATACAAAGATGATCAAGCTAAATTTGGAGCTGAACAACTGAAGTTAAACCGAAAAGCAGGGGTTAATCCTTTAGGAGGATGTCTTCCGCAATTATTGCAAATGCCGGTTTTAGTGGCGATGTACTATTTCTTCCCATCATCAATAGAATTGCGCCAACAATCATTCTTATGGGCACATGATTTATCAAGTTATGACTCGATTTTGGAATTTGGATTTAATATCCCGTTATATGGTTCCCATATTAGCTTATTCACCCTACTGATGACCATTACAACCTATATTACGATTTTCATGAATCGTAACCAAATGAATATGAACAATGACCCGAATATGGCTGCAATGAAGTATATGCAGTATATATTCCCGATTATGTTCTTGGGAATTTTCAATAATTCATCTGCTGCCTTATCTTACTATTACTTGTTACAAAATATCACTTCCATTATTCAGCAACAGGTTATCCAACGCTTTTTCATAAATGAAGATAAACTTCGATTGCAAATTGAAGAAAACAAGAAAAGACCGGAGAAGAAATCAGCTTTTCAACAACGCTTAGACGAGGCCTATAAAATGAGAGAACAACAGGCGAAGACGAAAAAGAAGTAGGCGCGGTTGCATTATTGACAAAAAATAAAAATTTTGATTTTCTGTTTTACAATCTTACTTTTGACTTTTCTATTAAACTTTAACTAACTAAACAACTCAGTAAAAACAACTAACAAAAACTAAAAACAAATATGAAAAAACTTTTCCTTCTTCTTTTCATGGCGCCATATGTAATGTATGCGCAACAAAAAAATGTAGTACAAGTGCATGCTACGAAAGTGCATTTGAAAAATCCGGCTTTAGTTGGTGCTAAAGCAAAGTACACGCCTGCAAAGGTTGATAAAGCTGCTAGTGCGGCTAGCTACGCTGCTAAAAATACCGGTCATGCTACAAAAGTTGGTAATGTTGGTACTTTAGTAGGTGAAACATACTATGATTTACAAACAAACAGCTCAACTTACCGTCGTATTGCCAATTATGGTACATCTCAATCGTTAGTTTGGACGTTTGCTCCTTCAACTTCAGATCAAAACTATACTGATCGTGGTACCGGTTATGTTACTAATTTTGGTGGTACTTGGTCAGCTCCTCCAACAGCTAAATTAGAAGCTAACCGTACCGGTTTCCCTAATTTAACCTTATTAGGAACTAGTACTGAAACCGTTGTAGCACATACTGCAACTCCTTCTTACAATGAGTATATTTCTAAAAACTCATCAATAGGAAATACCAGCTTCACTGGTGCTACTTCTACCGGTTACAATCCAACCGGAAACATTTGGCCTAGAGCTGCTGCAGTTGGAAATAACTTGTATGTAGTTGATTGCAGCCAAGATACTTTGTCTAAGCGTGCAGGTGTTCACCAACCGGTATTGTACTCTCGTTCTACTAACGGTGGAACTACATGGGTAAATGATCACATTACTTTACCTGGTTATGATTCTACTTTGTACTATCGTAACGGTGGTGATAACTACTTCTTAGATGCTAAAGATTCTATCGTTGCTATTGTTATCGGTGGATTGGCTAACAGCTTAGTGTTGTGGAAATCAACTGACTATGGTGTTACTTTCACTATGACTAACGTTGAACCTTATCCGGTTTTAGGTTATAATAGTGCTTCTACTGCAGTTTTAGATACTAACGCTATTCCTGATGGTATTGCTGATACGATGATAACTAACACCGGTTCTTTATCTTGCTTGATTGATAATAATGGTGCTGTTCATATTTGGTGGACTACTATCCGTAACTTAAACGACGGCGGTGGAATTTCTTATTTCCCAACCGGTGACAATGAATTATTGCACTGGAGCGAAGCTACTCCTACAACAATCACAGTTATTGATAATTTCTTCACTACTATCCACGATTGTGATGGCGACGGTTCTTTAAACATTGGAACGAACTACTTTACATCAACAGCTAATGATGGTGATGCCTTCTATCCTGGTGAAGGTTTTATTACCACTCCACAAGCTTCTATTGATGCTTCCGGTAACTTA